>NZ_JROX01000304.1:0-2115 GCF_000800955.1 Kocuria sp. ZOR0020 | reverse complement strand
CTGGGATTCGGCTGTGGTTCGGGTGTTGCGTGGGTGTTGTTCGCAGCCGGATTGCCTCCCGGGGCGGTCAAGGCGGAGGATCAAAGCATGAACAAACTTGCACTGGTCACCGGCGCCTCAGCCGGCATAGGTTTTGAACTGGCTCGGCAGTTGGCAGACCGCGGCTAGGACATCGCAGGCGTGGGGGCCGGCGAGCGCATCAACCAACTCTCGGACAAGTTGCCTCACGTGCGGGTTCTGTCCATCCAGGCAGATCTGTCCGCGGAAGAGGGCGTGGAATACGTGTGGTCGGAAGTTGAGGCATTGGGGCGGCCGTTGGACGTCGTCGCTCTGAATGCGGGCAAGAGTCTGGGTGGGGCGTTCCTGGACACGGACCTGGATGAAGAAAAGCACATGATCGCGCTCAACATCACCTCACAGGTGCTGCTGGCCAAGCATGTGGTGCGCAAAATGGCTGATCAGCGCCACGGGTGGATTCTGATCACCTCGTCCATGTCCGCGTTGACTCCCACCCCGTACGAATCCATCTACGGCCCCACCCGCGCGTTCATGTTCAGCTTTGCGCAGGGCCTGCGGGAGGAAATGAGGGAGTACGGCGTGAACGTCACCGCGCTGCTGCCAGGGGCCACCGCCACGGACTTCCACCAGACCGCGGGCATGGGCAACACCATGTTCGGCTCCAACGACTGGAAGAACAATCCCGCTCTGGTGGCACAACGCGGCCTGGATGCACTGTTTGCCGGAAAGGATCACGTGATCGGCGGCGACCGCAAAACCCGGCGGGACGCCTTGCTCAAGAAGTTCCTGCCGGAAGCCGTGAAGTCCAGGCAGTTCGCCAAGGACAGCAAGCCGAATCAGTAGGTGCTGCCCACCTTCTTCCCGCCGAAGGTGAGTTGTGCCGCTCATCAGCGCTGATGGGCGGCACAACTCACTTTTCAAGTTGGGGTTACCGGAACAAATCGCTTCTGGAGTGGGGTCCAGGGCTCAGACGGTTTCCGGAGACCGTTCCCTGCGCAGCCGGGCGACGACGACGGCCACCACAACTGCCGCTGATGCCACCGCTGCGGTCCAGACCAACGTCTGGGACTCGAACTGACCCTCCGTTCGAGCAACCGCAATCCATGCCAGACCCCATGCGGTGGCAATGGCGGGAGCCAACCGGCCGCGGGTGAAGAACGCCAGGGCCATGGCAATCACGGCAGCCACGGTCACGATGGCAACGGTGGCCAACTCCCATCCGTCAAAACCGTCCAGGCCCACGCCACCGGCCAACCAAGCCGTGATGTTGGCAGCCACCGCCACGGACACCCAGCCCAGGTACAGGCCCATGGTGCCGTCCACCAGCAGAGTTTCCACCCAGCCGCTGGTCCGCGTGGCCATCATCAGAAGCAATGTACGGATCAGCACCGCCAGCAGGACCAGGATCACCAGAACACTGCCGATCAGCGTGTCCAGGCTGACCACTCCCAGCCAGGCTGCGTTGAGCAAGGCGGAACCGGCAATCCAAGGGCGCAAGCGGCGTTGACGCTCGGAACTGCGGGCGGTTCGACCCAACTGCCAGATGGCGTAAGCAGCCAGGCCCACGTAGATCACGGACCAGATGCTGAAGGCGCTGGAGGCCGGAGCAATGGGCGTGGCATCTGCATCCAGCCACCCTCCGGCGGAGTCGGTCACACCATCTCCGCCCACTGCCCCGCTACCGAAGAACGCGCCGATAATGGCCACCACCACCGCCAACAACGTCACGATGGCGGGAAACAGTTGAGATGAAGAATCCAGCGGACCGGATGCACGGTTTCGATCAGATGCGACGGCCCGGTCCTGAGCTGCGGATGACACGGTAACTCCTACAGATTTTGAAATATCAGACTGGTTTCCACCCTACGTGCCCCGTCGAACCCGCCACCCCCTTCGCCGAGACCTCCGAAAAGTCCCTCTGGACGCGGATTTTTGGGCTCTTTCGGAGGTCTCGGCGGAAGGTGGCGGGGCGCAGGGGCGGGGGGCGGGGCGCACAGCGGGCTGGGGCTGCGTGGGTCAGGTGCCGCAGAAGGTCACGAAAGCCGATTCCGAGCCCGGGCCCTCCAACCCCGCGAACTCGTCACGCCGACCATACGG
>NZ_JROX01000303.1:0-1620 GCF_000800955.1 Kocuria sp. ZOR0020 | reverse complement strand
CTAGCCGCCTAACACCCACCGGCCTCAACTACCTTGACAAATTCCGCAGGGGTGCGGTAACGTCGTTTCCATGCCGCTAAACGTCTTTGCCGGAGGCCGGGTGGGCGCCTGGCAGGTTGAACGCATCGAGCCGGTGACTGGTCCGTCCTTGCCGGTGGTCTCACGGTTGGCCGTGCTCGACGGGTCACGTGCAGGCGACGTCGAGGCGGCCTGGGTGCTGCGCGGGACGACGAGCTACAAGCGCTACACCCGACGCGAGGAGCAGGAGGCACTGGACGCCAAGCAGCCACAGCTCGGCCGGCCCGAAGCAACCCGGGCGGCTCTCATCCCCATCACCAAGTCCGATGCTTGGTGGCAGCTCGCTCAGGACG
Source organism: Kocuria sp. ZOR0020 (assembly GCF_000800955.1). Taxonomy (NCBI): domain Bacteria; kingdom Bacillati; phylum Actinomycetota; class Actinomycetes; order Micrococcales; family Micrococcaceae; genus Kocuria; species Kocuria sp. ZOR0020. The sequence goes on along the minus strand of NZ_JROX01000303.1, from coordinate 1,249 downwards.
AACGCCGTGACCTCCTCGAGGAGAGTTCCCACCACATCGCGGTCGGGTTGGAGTACCTGCCGGCAGTCGCGCGCCAGCTCTACCACGGCCATGACCTGGGCGAGCCCTTCGACTTCCTCGCCTGGTTCGAGTACGCCCCCCAAGACGCCCCCGCGTTCGAGGAGCTCGTAGACCGACTCCGCACGACCCCCGAGTGGGGCTACGTAGAACGAGATGTCGACATCCGCCTCGCGCGGTGACCCGCCCTGCTCCCGGCTCTGCCGACAGGACAAGTGTGCTCATGGCGGGTCCACGAGCACACGGGCTATCTCAGTAGACGATGGCTCACCGGGCAAGAACGCACGCCCATCGCGGCATGACCGGGCGAGCGTCCCCGCCCCTACAGCGGCAGATGCGGGCGAGCGTCCCCGCCCTCAACGCGGCAGATGCGGGCGTGACCCCGAACGGTTCGCCACGTGTCGACGACGGCTGAAAACTGGGCCGTAATCGACGGGGCGTTGACGCCTGGCTCAATGTTCACGCCAGAACTGCCAGCCCGACGGCGGTTCTGGGAATTCTGAGCTGGGGCTCCAACCGACTGGAGGTGACCACCGCTCCGGCGGCGTTGGCCAGCTTGGCGGGACGGCGAAGATGAGGCGGGCTCGACGGCGCCGCCACCTCCGCCGGAGCAGCAGTGCCCCGGCAATCGAGAGTGACATGCACGCGACGGCAACCAGCGTCGCGATGAGCCGGAAGCGACCGAGATCGGCACCCTGGCCCGGGCCCGGATCACTCGGTGCCCCACCCAGGACCAACGCGACAAGGCCAACCAGACCAATGATGAGACACAAGACGAAGGAGCTGGCATAAGCGGTGCGTATCCGTCGGGACTCCGCCGGTCTTTCCAGGGCAGAACTCATCGGCGTCCCTCAGCCCGCCCAGACGGGCGAACGGGCCCCCGAGGGGCGTTCTTCAGGCGTTCGCACGCGCCCAAACTAGCCCGTTCACGCTCGGCCCGGAGTGGACAAGAACGGTCCGCGTCGCATGACGTGAGAGGGCGGCGGCCAAGGCAACAGTCAGCGCCCTCACGAGGCCCGGGTCGAGAACATGGAGCACACCGTCAAGGGCGCTCGCAATACATCGGCGGCGGGCCCTTACGGGACACGCTTCGCGTGCCGATGGCAGTGCGTGAGTCGGGGAGTGCGGAGGGGGCACACGTGAGCGCGACGCGACCGGGGAGCCATGCCCGCGACCCCTCCGTTCCCCCGCC
>NZ_JROX01000302.1:0-680 GCF_000800955.1 Kocuria sp. ZOR0020 | reverse complement strand
ATCGACTAGCGACGTCAACTGGAAACCGAGCCATAGGTCAGGTCAAGATGTCACCTATCCATGCGGCAGCCCCACTTCGTCTGCTCCGGCCGACACTCCGAACGCACCGAATGCACATGCGGGGCGATCCTGATCGTCGACGCCGAGAAGCTGATTGAGGACTACTACCAGCGCATCCAGATCATCCCCGCCCACCTCGACGACGCCAACCGACGCCTGTGCGACCAAGCCTTCTTCACCAAGGTCTACATCGACGAAGACGACAAACTCCGCGTCGAGAACAACCGGCCCTTCGAGACGCTGCTCGACCCCTAGCTCAACGTCAACGCCCTCAACTGGGCTCAGAACACCGACAAGGCCCGAACCCGAGCCAACGATTCTGCTGGCAAGGGTTCGAGCCTTGTGCGCGGGGTGGGCCCTGTGGGGCTCGAACCCACGACCCATGGATTAAAAGTCCACTGCTCTACCAACTGAGCTAAAGGCCCCGGTCGCAGCAGCCCGGACAAGTCGGGCGCAGCAACGCGAACCATCCTAGCCGAGCCGGGGCTCCCCCAACCAACCGGGCAGGAGTAGCGTCAAGTCGTGACCCTCACTGCACTCACACAGCCGCTGACTCAACACCTCACACAGGCGGCGGCAACAGCCACAACACAAGCAGCATCCACACCATTCACCATGGG
>NZ_JROX01000301.1:0-4787 GCF_000800955.1 Kocuria sp. ZOR0020 | reverse complement strand
CAGGAGCGGGTAGAGCGTCCCGCCCTTGAGCTCGCCCAGACCTGCCTCAGCCAGTTGAGTGGTGATCTGGTAGCCGTAGGTGGGCCCGGCAACCATGGTCTGCAGGACGCAGGTCTCCAGGACTCCCCGGAGCCATTCGCTGTTGGGGGCTCGTTCGTTCATGACTAAATAGCCTCGCTAAGTAGTCAGACTGTCTAGTCGTCCGAAAGGATGACTTTGCCCCACCTCGACCTAACGCCTCACACCATCAGCCGGACCGACACCAGGCTTCCAGCGGGCACCGGTTCGCTGCCCGGGGGCAACAGAATCAGCGCATTGGTACTCACCGCCGCAGCCAGCAGGTGGGATCCGTAACCGCCCACCCGCCGCACCGCGGAACCATCCCAGTACGCCCGCACCACCCGCATTCGCCCGGGCAACGGGTGAAGTTCGTCCTTACACCGCACCTGGGTCTCCGGACACGACGACGCCGCACCCCACCTCACCAGCGCCGGGCGCAAGAACATCTCCGTGGACACCCACGTGGAGATCGGATTGCCCGGGAAGCACAGGAACGGCACCCCGTTCACCTGCGCCAGCCCCTGCGGCCCGCCCGGCTGCATGGCCACGTGCAGGAACTCGCTGAACTCGGCGACCTCCGGATCGCTGAGGACCCGACGAACCACCTCAAAGGCACCTTCCGAAATCCCGCCTGAACTGATCCACAGATCCGGGGCCTCTGCGCTTTCTCCCGGGGCGTGGGAGGACAGGAGGTGGCGGAGTGCGTCGTCGTGATCCGGGACGTGGAAGTGGCCCACGATCTCCAGGCAGGGGTCCGTGAGGGCTGCGCGGAGGATCTGGGCGTTGGAATCAAAGATTTGTGCCGGGCCGCGGTCCTGGCCCGGGGCCACCACCTCATCCCCCGTGGTGATCAAACCGATGCGCAGGCGCGGGCGAACCTGGACCCGGGTCAGACCGGCGGCCGCACACGAACCCAGCGCGAGCGGTGTGAGACGCTCACCGGAGGCGACCACGGTGGTTCCGGCGGCAACGTCGTCCCCGGCGGGGCGAATGAACCGGCCCATCTCCTGGTCTGCGGGAAGGCGCACAGTGCGGCCCGCCTCCAGGAACTCAGATGGCTCCACCACTTCAATGGGCACCACCGCATCCGCACCGGCGGGGACCGGCGCCCCGGTCATCACGGGCGCCGCGTGGCCCGGCTTCAGAGGTCCTGGCCGATACCCGGCGGCAACGGTGGCAGCCACGGTCAGATCCACAACCTGTCCAGCGCCCAGGGTGTCGGCCGCCCGCACGGCATACCCGTCCATCTGGGAATTGGTGAACGGCGGCAGATCCAGAGCAGCCACCACATCGCACGCCGCAACGCGCCCGGCCGCCTGATGTAACTCCACCCACTCGGGGTTGCGCTCACTCCACGGGCCCTGCCCAAGCAGCTTCACGACGGCGCCCGCGTGCTCCTCCACCGAGCGAGCCTCATGACGATGCGGTGTGGAATGCGAGGTGGGTGGCTTGACCGGTGTCATGGAGGCCAGCGTAGATGGCTCATAGACTGGTCAACTTGTATCGTCGCCACAAGGACGCACAGAGGAGAGGTGATTGCGGTGACCACCGCGCTGGGTATGCCCACGTTGCGTACCCGTTTGGAGCCTTCCCCCGCAGATCCCTCACAGGGGCTGGTGGACCGGTTCGGGCGTCGCGCAACGGATCTACGGATCTCCCTGACGGACAAGTGCAATTTGCGCTGCACCTACTGCATGCCAGCCGAAGGCATGCAGTGGCTGCCCAAGCAAGATCTGCTGACCGCCACGGAAATCCAGCACCTGGTGCAGGTGGGCGTTGAACACCTGGGTGTCCGCGAGTTGCGGTTGACCGGTGGCGAACCCCTGATCCGCGCTGATCTGGAACAGATCATTTCCGGTGTCCGTCACGCCCATCCCGAGTTGCCCATCTCCATCACCACCAATGCCATCGGCCTGGCCCACCGCGCTGCAGGACTCAATCAGGCCGGCCTGACCCGGTTGAACGTCTCCTTGGACACCCTCAACCGGGAAACCTTCAAGCGTTTGGCTCGCAGGGACCGGCTGGAGGATGTGCTGGAAGGTGTGCAGGCCGCCGTCGTGGCTGGGCTGACCCCGGTCAAACTCAATGCCGTGCTGATGCGCGGGGTCAATGACCACGAGGCCCCTGAGTTGCTGGCCTGGGCGCTGGCCAACGGGCTGTCCCTGCGGTTCATCGAGCAGATGCCGCTGGACGCGGACCACGGGTGGACCCGGGAGGGCATGGTCACCGCGCAGGAGATCCGGGACTCCGTGAGCACCCGATTCCACCTGACCCCCCACCCAGCTGACCGCGACGGCGCCCCTGCCGAGCTGTGGGATGTCCGCGAGCGCTCGTCAGATGCCGATGACCCCGGAGAACCTGCGCCCTTGGAATCACGTCCCGTTCTGGGCACGGTGGGGATCATCGCCTCCGTGACGGAGCCCTTCTGCGGGGACTGCAAACGCACTCGGATCACGGCTGAAGGTGAGGTCCGCTCCTGCCTGTTCTCCCACCAGGAGTTCAGTCTGAGGGACCTGCTGCGCGATCCACTGGCCGCGGGAGAGTCCGCCGAACAACGCGATCGCAGGATCGCCGATCACTGGCGCGCGGCCATGTGGATCAAACCCGCTGCTCACGGCATGGATCCCTCTGAGACTGACGGCTCCGTGGTGGGCCTGGACTCCGCTGAGTTCATCCAACCTGAACGCTCCATGTCCGCCATTGGCGGCTGACCCGAATGAGGACCGAATCATGTTGACAGTCCGCTACTTTGCCGCGGCCAAGGCGGCGGCCGGTGTTGCCACTGAGCAGGTGGATCTGGCCCAGGTGGACGCGGATCCCACCCGTGGTGCGGTGGAGAATCATTTGATCTCCCTCCATCCGCAATCCCCGGCCGGGGAACCGCCGCTGGCCGATGTGCTGGCCCGCAGCTCCTTCCTGTTGGACGGCCAGTCCTGCCCCACGCCGCAATCACCCGTGCACGGCAACGCCACCCTGGACGTGTTGCCGCCCTTCGCCGGCGGATGAGCACTCATCCCCTGGGCGCTCAGGCCCAAGCAGTGGTGTTGGCCGGTGGCCGCTCCTCCCGTCTGGGAGGCACCCCCAAGGCCTTGTTCCGCACTGATTCAGAAACCCCCACTCTGGTGGAGGGCACGGTCAACGCTTTGTTGGAGCGGGGGCTTCCCGCGGACGACGTCGTGGTGGTGGGTCCCACTGATCTGCCGAGCATGCCGGTGCGCTTGACCCGCGAGGACCCACCGTTTGCGGGCCCAGCCGCGGGCATTGTGGCGGGACTGGAGGCATTGCCCGGTGAGCAGCCGTGGACCCTGTTGCTGGCCTGCGACATGCCCCGCGTGAGCCATGCCATCGGCGGGCTGCTGTCTGCAGCCCAGGGTTCGGATGACTCCACTCGCGGGATCGTGGTGGTGGATGACGGTCGCCTGCAACCACTGGCCGCGATCTACCGAACAGCACACCTGCTGCAGACCGTGGCGGATCAGCCGAGCGTGAACCGTTCCGTGCGCTCACTGGTGGGAACGCTGTGGGACAGGCAACTGACGCTCACCGGGGCCACGGACGATGTGGACACGTGGGACGATGTCGAAAGGTTCGGCCTGAGACCACCCCAAGGCTGATCCTGGATGCCGACCACAAGGAGCCTGGAACCGATGACTGACGCCACCGCCCTGCCACCCACGGTCTCGCACGCCACCTGGGATCAGGCGCGCACCGCCGCCCACGCCGCAGCGGCACCGCTGCCGGAGCAGTGGTTGCCGTTGAACGAAACCCTGGGCGAAACCCTGGCGCATGACGTCACCGCACAGACGCCCTTGCCCCACTATTCGTCATCTGCCATGGACGGTTGGGCCGTCAACGGCTCCGGGCCGTGGGAAGTCGTGGTCCCCACCCCGGAAGAGGACGACCCTCGACTGACCTGGGCCCGCACCGGCCATGAGCCCGTGGAGCGGGTCAAGTCTCTGGGCCTCAACCAGGCCACCGCCATTGTCACCGGTGGCCTGGTGCCAGAGGGCGCCACCGCGGTGCTGCGCTCGGAATGGGGTACGGAACAGGACGGCCAGTTGGTCCTCAACCACGACGCCGCCCCCGGTGCGCCCCGTCCCGGAGACCACATCCGCCCCGCCGGGGAGGAGGCCTCCGTGGGAGATGTTCTGCTCACCGCAGGTGCTCGGTTGAATCCAGCTCACATTGCTTTTGCGGCCGTGACGGGTCAGGACATGTTGCCGGTACGTAGGCGCCCCCGGGTGACCCTGCTGCTGACCGGGGACGAGGTTGATGAGGCGGGACTACCGGAGCCCGGACGAGTCCGTGACGCCTTTGGTCCGCAGCTGCCACAGTTCGTGCACATGCTGGGTGGGCAGGTGGATGCCGTGCACCGGCTAGGTGATGACTTGGAGGTCTTAACCGAACGTCTGATCGTGGCGGAGACAGGTGCCGAATCCGTCCTGGATTCCCGCGCTCAACTGATCATCACCACAGGCGGGACCGGGGGTTCTTCCGCGGATCATCTGCGCACCGCTCTGGCTGATTCCGGGGCGCACCTGATTGTGGACGAGTTGGCTCTGCGCCCTGGGCACCCTGCGCTGCTGGCCCGGATGCCCGACGACGGCCCGTTTGTGCTCGGCCTGCCCGGCAACCCCCTGGCGGCCATGTCCGCCTTGATGCTGCTGGGCGCTCCCCTGCTGGCGGCATTCGGCGGCGCCGGCTTGCCACCCACGGTGGAGGTCTCC
>NZ_JROX01000031.1:0-66571 GCF_000800955.1 Kocuria sp. ZOR0020 | reverse complement strand
CGCCCTGCAACGGCTGGAGAACGTGGTGGGCCGCACGGCCCACCAGTGGCAACCGGCCACGTCCCACGAAAGTTTCGAGATCGTGCGGCGTCGCCTCTTCGAGGAGATCGACGAACAGGCTGCGCGCAAGATCCAACGGACGGCACGGCACTTCGTGGAGTTCTACCGCCAGAACTCTGATGAACTCCCCCGCCACGCGCGGGAGACCGCCTATGCCGAGCGCATCCGGCAGGCGTTCCCCATCCACCCGGCGTTGTTCGACCTCCTCTACCAGGACTGGTCCACCCTGGAGAGGTTCCAGCGCACCCGCGGCGTTCTGCGCCTGATGAGCACGGTGGCCAGGGTCCTGGTGGAGAGCGAGGACCGGTCCCCCCTCATCATGGCCGGCACCGTGCCCGTCGGTGTGGACCGCATCCGTTCGGAGATGCGCCAGTACATCGATTCGTCCTGGTCCAGCGTGATCGACGCCGACGTCGACGGCGAGCAGGCAACGGCCCCCCAACTGGACCGGGAGAAGTCCGTCCTGGGGGCGCGCTCCGTGGCCACGCGCACGGCCCGCGCACTGTTCATGGCCTCCGCGGCCACCGTGGGCACCACCCACAAGGGCACCACCACACCAGAACTGGTGCTCAGCATGAGCGTTCCCGGGGACGTGATCGGCAACATCCACTCCGGACTCAGCCAACTGGAGGAGCGTTCGACCTACGTCTTCCACGACTCCACCAGGCACTGGCTGGACCTGTCACCGTCACTGAACCGGACGGCCCGCGAACGCGCCCGGAGCCTGCCGATCGAGGAGGTGGACGCGGAGATCGTCCGCCGTCTGAGCGGCCACACACAGGACCCCGGTCACCTTTTCAGAGATGTCGTGTTGAACCCCCAGGACGGCGCGACCGTGGGCGAGGACGACGAACCCCGCCTGGTGGTGCTGGGCCCCGACCACGCGCACCACAACGAACGCAAGGCGAAGACGCTGTCCCGCGCCACTCATGCAGCCAGGGAAATCACACTGCACCGCGGAGGCACCGGACGCGAACAGCGCAACACCCTGCTGTTCCTGGCCCCGGACGCCACACGCCTGGAGGATCTGCGGCGGACCACCCGGGACCACCTGGCCTGGCGCAGCCTCCGGGAGGAGGGCGCCACGCTGGACCTGCGCCAGAAACAGCTGGACGACGTCCGGACGCGGTCCGACGACGAAAGCAGGAAGGTGGACCAGCAGATCACCACCACCTGGATCTGGTGCATGGCACCCAGGCAGAAGTCCGGTGGTTCCCCCGAGGTCACCATCACCGCCAACAAGGCGGACGGCCAGGAATCCCGTCTGGTGGTCCGCGCCGAACAGAAGTTCCGCGACACGGACGACCTGTTGACGGGCCCGTACAGTGCAATCCTGATCAAGAACTACCTGGAGAACTCCCTGCACCGGATCTGGAACCGCGGGCACATCTCCGTGGAAGAGCTGTGGGAGCTCCACACCCGCTACCTGTACCTGCCACGACTGCGCCGCCCCGGCACCATCATCGATGGGATCGAGGGCGGCTCCGACACCTTGATCGGTGACCATTCCCAGTTCTGGTTGGCAGCCGGGTTCGACGAAGCCAGTGGCGACTACCAGGACCTGGTCAACCCCGCGGACAACGCCGACCGCTCAGCACGCGTCACCCGCGAGACCCTGCTGGTGCGTCCGGAGATCGCCCAGCAACAGCGAGCGCGGGAAGCACAGGAGCTGCAGCAACCGGATCCGCAGCTGGACGCGGGGCCGGCGACCCCCGACGGACCCGGAACGGGGGCCACGGCTCAGACCGGTGATGGCGGCTCTGCGCGCCCGGTCTCTCCCACGGAACCGACCGTGATCCCGAATGCCTCCTACGAAGGCAGCATCGCCATGCACCCCGGATCGAACTTCTCCACACTGATGACCACGCTGGCCCAGGAAATCATCGAGAACCTGGAGATCAACGACCCCGACGCACTGGACGTACGCGTGACCATCTCCGCCAAGAAACTGGACGGGTTCGACGAGCGGACCGTGCGCAACGTCAAGGAAAACGCACGGAACATCGGGAACTCCTACCGGTCAACCTTCAAGGACGGCTGATGAGCGACCACGACCACCTCCCCACCGTGGTGTCCACCAGCACCGCGGAGCCCGATCCCCGGGTCCTTCAGGCACTGGGAGGGCACCACACGATCACCAGCGCCCTGGCGGACCTGGTGGACAACTCGCTGGACGCCGGTGCCACCCACGTGCTGATCCGGTTCCTGACCTCCGGGGATCACGCAACCGGCCTGGTGGTGGTGGACGACGGGCGCGGAATGTCCGCGGAACAGTTGGACAACGCCATGGTCTACGGAGGACGCCGCGAGTACGGCGCAACGGACCTGGGCCACTACGGCGTGGGCATGAAAGCGGCCTCCCTGAGCCAGGCCGAGGAGATGCACGTGTTCACCCGACGCGACGGCTACACGGCGGCGGGCAGGGGACTCTCCTCGGGCAGCCTGAGTTCAGAACACGGGCCCGTGATCAGCCACTTCGACTCGCACGACGTGGAAACCCGGTTGAGCGAGATCCGAGCAGATTTCGTCCTCACCAGCGGCACCGTGATCCGTTGGTTACGGCCCAAGGCGTTCAGTCGTTCGGCCGACCCACGCGAGGCGCGGAGTTGGCTGACCACCATCCAGAACGAGATACGAACCGAACTGGGTCTCACCTTCCATCGGGCCCTGGACTCAGGTGCCGTCACCATCCTCCTGGACGAGTTCGACACCGAGTTGGGCGAGGCGGGGATCGCCGCTGAGCTGGAACCACTGGACCCGTTCGCCTGCGAGCACTGGTCGACTCCAGGGTTTGCGGAGGACCTGACCTCCAGTGTCAACGGACATGCCTTCACCGTCCGTGCCGTGACATGGCCCAGCCAGAGGGCCGACACCGCGGAGTTCTACCTGGGAACCCGGGACGGGCAGGCCCGTCAAGGTTTCTACGTGTACCGGAACGACCGCCTCCTGCAGGCAGGCGGCTGGAACGGTCTGATGGAGAGCACCCGCGACCGGATGTTCGCCCGCGTGGCAGTGGACCTCACCCCTGAGCTCGAAGCCCACGTGCGGATGAACTCGGAGAAGCAGGGCATCGTGTTCAGCCAGGCCTTTGCGGACGCGCTGCCGAACGCGCGCGGTGCATACTCGGGGGACACGTTCACCACATTCATGGCAGTGGCCACGGGCACTGCGGAATCCTCCCGGAAAAGGGAACGGCGCCGCGAGCTCCTGGTCAAGCCCGCCAACGGTGGCATCGTCACACCCGTGCAGGACGCCATGGAGACCAACTTCGGTTTCGACCCGAACCAACCCGAGGTGGACATCCAATGGGACCTGCTGGATCCGGACACCGTGTTCAACTTTGACGTCGACGGCAGAAAGCTCCTGCTGAACCTCCGACACAGGAAAGCCCTGACCGGGCGTGAAGGCCCGGTCTCACCTGCGAATTCACCTATGATCACCACTTTGCTGTATCTGTTCGCAAGAAATGAGTTCAAGCGAATCACTGAAGGTAACGTGTGGTTGGACACACAGAAGAGGTGGCAGGAAGTCCTGCTCGCAGCTGTACGAGCACAGGAGAGCGCAGACGGTCACAAGCCCTGACCGCCACGGACACGGGGAGCCCATGGACTCGAACCGATCAACGGACGCGGAAGAGCACCAGGACGGTGCCCTGACGCAGGAAACTCTGCGTGAGTACTTTGCCAATCCGTACAGGTACCGCCACCGGTTGGGCCACGCCGGAGACCACGTTCTGGTGGTGGACTCCGTGGACCACCGGATCGAGCTGCACGTTCCCACGGACGGTTCCTTGAAGCGCAGCCCGAGTCGTCTGCGTTCCATCGACGTGATCCGGGACGAAGATGCCGACCAGTACGTCTTGACGGTGGAAGCAGGGGATCACCCGGAGGCAGCGCACACCCTGGCCCACACCGTGCACCGGGGCATGACACAGGGCCGCTCGTTCCAGGACGCACTGAACACCGCCGTGGAATCGTTCAAGGAACTGGTGGCCGGCCGTGGCCGCCTGGACGACGACCAGGTGGCGGGTCTGTTCGGCGAGCTGCTCCTGCTCGAACACCTGATGGACACCTTTGACGTGGACCTGGCGCTCAACGCCTGGATCGGGCCCCGCGGCGAAGAACACGACTTCGGCCTGGACCAGGTGGACCTTGAGGTCAAGACCACTCTGAGTGAGCGGCGCAGTCACGTGATCAACGGCGTCAACCAGCTTCTGCCCCTGACCCATCGTCAACTGTGGTTGATCTCCATCCAACTGACCAGAGTCGGCCGAGGGCAGGGTGACACCCTGGACGCCCTCTGCAACCGCCTGCTCGGACGCGCAGGCGGTCGCCGGCCGGAACTCCGCTCGCTTCTGCTGGACTGCGGCTGGAAGGCGGAGGACACCGGGCTGTACGACACCCGGATGGCCTTGCGGTCCAGGCCGCGGGCCCACCACGTGGACGAGCACTTCCCCCGGCTCACGAGTGAGGTGCTGGAAAGTTCGGTCGAGTCGGCACACCTGATCTCTGACGTGCACTACAGGGTGGACGTGGCCGGACTGCCCCACGGTGTGCCCCACGACTGCCTCTCGGACTTCGTTGAAGGGAAATGACTGTGACGGACCTGCTCACCACCAAAATTCGGACCGCCCTGGAAACCATGGGCGACGACGCCCCGCGGGACCTGACCAGAACGGTCAATCACCTGCTGGACCTGGACGGCGCGGATGCGGTGACACCGGACGACGTTTTGAATCGCATCACCGACCGGGACGTCAACGCGCCGGCACGGACCCTCTTCTACGTACGGCTGGGCCGATGGATGAAGGCCGATGCCCTTGACCTTCCCCGCACCCACGATTCCACCGGACCGGGCTCCCGCGAACGACGTGAGTCCGTGTTCTCCGCCCTGGGGCTGACCGGCATCGACGACGACCTGCTGGCAAGCACTTTCGCCGATCTCGACGAGCAGGGCCACACACTGATCGTGGCCGAGAACTGGAAGCCGTGGTACCGCCAGGACTCGGACCGTGACTTCTACTGGCGGCACTACCGCAAGACCCTGGAGGACAAAGGATTCGGGGACCAGGCCCTGGCCGCACTTGACGCGTCCACCACCGACGTCGTCAAACGCCTGGCCAACCCCGAGGGCACGGAGGCCTACCAGTCCAAGGGCCTGGTCATGGGCTACGTCCAGAGCGGGAAGACCGCAAACTTTGCCGGGACCGTGGCCAAGGCAGTCGATGCCGGGTACAAGCTGGTCATCGTTCTCACCGGCACCATCGAGCTCCTGCGTTCCCAGACCCAGAAGCGCCTGGACAAGGAACTGGTGGGCGTCGAGAACGTACTCGGAGGCCTGGCATCACGGATCGAGTCCATCAAGTCCGAGATCAACCAGCTGCCACCGGAAGACCGGGCACGGGCAGCTGAACTCAGAGCGCAGCTGGCAGAAGTCACCAAGGACGTCGACTACGTTTCCACCGGCGACCAGGACTGGATTGACGGAAAGTTCTCTTCATTCGGCGTGACACCGCAAGATGCAGGAGCACCCCGCATCATCCGCCTGACCACCGCCGCCAAGGATTTCCAGAAGCCCCGGTTCGAACAACGTCTGACCGACTTCAAGGAAAACCTCCGAGTCAGGTCCAAGCCCCTCTACGCACCGGAGAACCTGCACTCCGCCGATGCGCTTGTTGCCGTGGTCAAGAAGAACTCCTCCACATTGCAGAAGCTGCGGACGTTCCTGCAGAGCATGTCCACGGATCTGGCCGACATTCCTGCCTTGATCATCGACGATGAGGCCGATCAGGCATCGATCAACACCAAGAAACAGAAGTCCAGGGAACAGATCGAGCGCACCAAGATCAACGAGCACATAGCGGGGATCCTGGAGAGCATGCCGCGCTGCCAGTACCTGGCGTACACGGCCACGCCGTTCGCCAATGTGTTCGTGGACCCGGACGACGCCGTTGACATCTTCCCCAAGGACTTCATCGTGGCGCTCGACCCGTCACCGGAATACATGGGCGCCAAGCAGTACTTCGACCTCGACGGCATTCCGGATGACCCCACCCCGGCGACGTCCAACGCGAGCGCCTACTACCGCCCCCTGGACGTGGACGAGGACGGCAACGCCACCGATGACGGTCTGAACGAAGCCTTGGACGCCTATGTGCTCGCCGGTGCCGTGAAACTGTGGCGACGCGAACAACTGGGCGACCCGGGCTCGCTCAAGCACCACACCATGATGGTTCACGAGGCGGCCAAGACTGCGCAGCACAGCTCCACCCACTCCAGGGTCCTGGCCGCCTGGAGCCAGGCGGCGCACACGTCACCTGCTGGCGTCGCACGTCTGCGTGCCCTGTGGGAGAACGACTTCGCTGCGGTGTCCGCCGCACGTGCCGCCGGGTCACCGACTCCGACGTCGTTCGACGAACTCCGCCGGTACGTCGCACTGGCCGTGCAGAAGATCAACGCGGGACGTGTCACGGACGGCAAAGCTCACCCCGCGGTCCTGGTCAACGGAACCAAGGAGTCCGAATACACGCAGCCGGACCTGGACTTCGACAGCGGAGAGGTCTGGAAGATCCTGGTGGGCGGAACCAAACTCAGCCGAGGATTCACAGTGGAGGGGCTCACCGTCACCGTCTACACCCGCGTCACGGTTGCTGCTGACACCCTCATGCAGATGGCCCGTTGGTTCGGCTACCGCCAGCACTACAGGGACCTGGTACGCCTCTACCTGGGCAACGAGATCCAGAAGGGCAACCGCGTGGTGTCCCTCTACGACGCCTTCGCCAGCATTGCCAAGGACGAGGAGGACTTCCGCAACGAGCTGCGCCAGTTCGCCCATGAGGACCACAACGGTGAACCGCTGATCACCCCCATGGACGTGGCTCCGCTGGTGACCCAACGCCTGCCGTGGCTCAAACCGACCGGTGCCAACAAGATGTACAACGCGGAGATCGTGGAAAAGGCGCAGGGTGGCCGCCTCGTGGACATGTTCGCCATGCCGGACCGATCCACAGGAGCCAATGCCCGGAACTTGGAACGTCTGTCCGCGATCCTGGCCGGCCTGACCGAGGACACGGTGTTCCTCAACGATTCCGGCACACCGTACGCCGTACGGTACGGCATCTTGCCGGCGGGGCAGGTTGCGGACTTCCTGGATTCCTTCGAGTTCTACGACCAAGACTCCTACCGGGCAGAGCGGTCATTCGTCCGCACCAAGAGTGGAGTCCGTGGACGCGGGGGGATCGAAGACTTCGTCGTCTACCTCCCCCTGTTGCAGACCCGCACGAACGACCACGCCGAGGTGGAGGTGCCCGGTCTGGTGGGGACCCAGGCCCACGTGCTCAAGCGCCAACGGCGTGGTGGAAACCGTCACGACTTCTCCGGCAGCTCACGGCGTCAGCGTGTGGCCGCCGAGGGAATAGCGGGGCTGCCGGATGATCAACTGGCAATGCCGCGCGAGGACCCTCAGGTCAAACACCTCCGGAGTGAAAACCGCGCGGCAATGATGATCACCCTTGCAGCCGATCAAAAAGGTGGGTTGAGCGACCCCTCCCAGCTTTCCGACCCCGTGAAACCGGACGACATCGTGACGCTGCTCAGCATCGCCGTTCCGTATTGGTCGGCACCACAAGGCGTGATCGCGCGCAAGGTCCGCGATCCCAAGAACCCCACATCCGCCGTGGTCAACGCACGGTGACAGCAGTACAGAACTTCCATCTGACGGTCCCAGGACGAGAGCACACGAGTCATGAACAGTCAACATGATCAACTGGACGATCTGTTGCGGTCCCTGCGCCGCCGTATCGACCGAGCCACGCGCGGAGCATTGACCCCCACGGAGGTGGAGGACCTTCACCGGGACTGCCTGGTTTTTCATGCCAAGGCCCAACGGGCCCAGTACTTCGCCATTGGTCTGCGTGCCATCAACAACTTCATGGCCAACCCCCACTGGCGTGATCCGGCCTCACTCCCCAGAAGGGAGCCGAGCCCTCCCAGGAGGACCACCGGTCACGATTCGACCCGCACCATTCCCACGAGCGCTCCGGGTCCAAGTCTCCAAACGCCCGAGGTCCAGCAGGAAGCCGTGCCCAGGGCGAATCAACCAAAGTCAGCTGACCCCACCGACGGCATCACACTGACAACTCAGTCACCGAAGAGACCTCGCCCTCCGTTGTCAGTGACTCCCGTTCGCGCTGAGTCACCTGGATCGGCCACACCCTCACCCGCCCAACTCAAGGGTGTGATGGGCACTCAGCTGACCACGACGTCGACGGAGCCCCGAGCCGATGATCCGCCTCAGCCTCGTCACCAATCAGTGGACCGCTCCACCGCAATTTATCGGACGTACCTGACCAGTGAGCCAGGTGTGCAGTTCGGTCAACTGCTGGAAGTCGTACAACAGTGGATGGCTGGGAAAGAGATCCACGCGGATCTCAACACCAGCGGGCGATTCGTTCACCCCAACAGCAGCTCCATCGCGGAAATCACTCGGGTTTTCGCCCCGGTTGACCTGTTCCGGCTCACGCTGATTGAGAAGAACGCAGAGAGTGGAGCAACCTACACCACCAACTTGATCATCAACGGGGGTGAGTCACCATGGGTCTGGGTGGACATTTCCAATGACATCAACAGTTATGTTGCAGTGCCCAGGGTGGCCAAGACACTTCTGGAACAATTCCCGTTCCATGACGGCTCCTGGCGAATGCGCCCTGATGCCACCCTGGTCCACACCGAGGACGTGCCGGGCCTGCTCAAGGCACTCGCCGATCCCAAGCGACGGGTGCCACTGTTGGTTGCGGGCTCAACGGACAACCCCGACATGAACGAAGTTTTCCAACTGGGGCTGCAGTACTGGGGCCGGCAAGTGTTCGGCATGGGTGGTGTTGCCCTGCTGGACCCGGCTGCAACACAAGAATTCAACAAGACCGTCCAGCGGAACTTCCACCTGAGCCCCTGGAGCCTGCGGACGTTTCTTCCGGATCTTGACCTGGATGACCCCTCCCGTTCGACGCGCCACCGATTCGTGGGCGCCAAGCGACTGGTGGAGGACAGGCCCGACAGGGTTGCCTCACTCTTGGGCCATGTGGCACGGTCCGTGGCATCCACCATGCCTGCACCACCAGCAGTCCTGGACGCACTGCACCGTCTGGACCAGGAATCCAATCGGCAACTTCTCGATTCACTGCGCACCCGTCAAACACGTGAGGAACCTCGCGACACTGAGAAACTGCGCCGCCGGAGTTCGGAGGACGGGGGGACCCAGCCCTCCATCACCGAGACGGAGGAGCAGCTCGCCATGGTTCTCGATCTCTTCGGCGTACCAGCGTTCGAGGAAGAAAAGCTCCTGGAAATTGCCGCAGTCTGGGAATCGTCCAACCAAACCCAAGACGCCACCGATCGAATCGCCAAACGACTGGAATTATTGGAGACGGAGAACTCACGCCTGCGAACGGACAGAGAGCTCTACAAAGAGCTGACTGAACTTGCGGAAAATGAGGCAGCCGTGTCCGGCCAACTTGAATACAAACTGCGTGAACAAGTGCTGTTCTTGCAGAGTCAGTTGGCGAAGTACGAAAATGCCGCTGAGGTGTATGACGAATTCACCATTCCGCCTGAGCAGGACGTTCCCGACAACATGGAAGACCTGGTGGATCGCCTGGGAGAGCTCGAAGAGCATGGAGTCTTCTTCACGGGAAGCACCCGGACCACGGAAGATCTCGCAGCTCAGGACCACGCGGGCGCCGTTGTCCGGACGACGTGGGAGGCACTTCAAGCCTGCGTCGACTATCTGAGATGCAAATCACAGGGTGACTTCCAGGGCAGCCTGCATGACTACTTGAAAACAAGTCCCTCCGGATACAGATCATTCCCCGTCGGAAAACACGCGGCTTTGGAAAGCGAAAGCACTCGAAATCAGTTTCGGGGAGAACGCATCTTCCCTGTCCCCACTGCTGTCCGTGATGATGGGAAGACCTTCATGGAAGCCCACTTCAAACTGGCAAAGATCGGCATGGTGTCACCGAGAATGCACTACTTTGACGACAGCAACGCGTCCGGGTGCATTTACGTGGGCTACATCGGACCTCACCTCCAGACCGTCGGCACCAACTGAGGACGCGCACCTAAGCCCGCCCGCTCTCCGACAAGTCCGGGTTCTCCTCCATCGGTACGAACACGCAGAACGGGTGGCCGGACGGGTCCGCGTAGATGTAGATCTGCTCGTCCGGGTCATCGGTCTCGGTGGCCAAAACCTCAGCGCCCATACCAACGACCTTCCGGTGAAAGGCCTCCAATTCCTCACCGGATGACACCACAAAATCCAGGTGCGCCTGCTGTGGTCGCTTGGGATCAGGCCACTGTGCGCGCTCCAGGTGATCCACGCGCTCGAATGACAACCGAACACCCGCAGGCCCCTGCAGCGTGCACCAATCTGCTGCATCATCGCTGGTCAGGTCGGTCAGATACTCCCACCCGAAAAGCTGGTGGTAGAACTCGGCCAGCCCTTTGGCGTCCTCGGTGTCCAACACAATCGCCCGCAACTGGGGTTGAACTGCTCCGCTCATGACTCCTCCTTCGTCGTCGTTCTGATGAGGCCACATGCCTGTGAACCCGCCCAGAAGCCTCGCCCCGGACTCCCGAACACACCTACAGTAAGCACCATGACTACTTCTGAGAGCACCCCGTCCGTCACCACCGATCCCGCTGAGGTCAAGAAGGTTCACGACCTCATGGAGAGCGTGGACATCGCCATGCTGACCACCACCGACTCCGAATCCCGCAGCTCGCGCCTTGTCAGCCGCCCCCTGTCCACCCAGGTGGCTGAGGACGGGGACATCCTGTTCCTGGTCCGCTCCTCCAGCTCCGTGGCCGCGGACGTCCGCGCGAACGGCGAGGTCAACGTGGCTTACGCCTCCAACAAGGCCTGGGTTTCGGTTTCCGGCACGGCCACTGTGGTCAACGACCGCGAACTGGTCAAGGAACTCTGGTCCAAGGGCGCGGACGCGTTCATGGAGGGCGGTCCGGAGAACCAGGACAACGTGGTCCTCAAGGTCAACGGGGACACCGCGACCTACTGGGGCGGCGAGTCCCTGATCGGCACCGCGGTCAAGACCATTGGCGCCATCCGCAACAAGAACGACGACGACGCCCAAGGCGGCCCCACCACTGTTGCCCTGCCCTGACTGTGACTGATTCCGGTCCATGACGTTTGAGTGGTCGCTCTACTGGTTCATCAGCGCTGATGGGCCAGTAGATCGGCCACTCAACGGTCTAACGGTCTGACCCCAGCCCGAGACTCCCCGGCAAGACTCGAACCGAATCCCCCACGTTCACCCCGCCCGGGCCAACAACCGCGCATCCATATCCCAGCAACAAGCCCGGGCGGAGCCGGCCCAACAGGGATGCATCCCGATTCCCGGTCCTGGCGTGGTGGTTGATGATCACGCATCGCTCCAGCTCACGCTCCACTTCCAGCACCGCCTCACCCATGACCAGCCGGGTTCCTACGCCCATGGACAGGGGTTGCCCCCGATCATCCAGGACAACATTGGCTCGGTAGCGGGCGACGTCGTGGGGAAGATCCTCCAATTCCGAGCGCAGCAACACGCTGACGGGTGAGGACCACAGGAAGTGACCGGGGCCTTCCGCGCACGCCAAGTACAGGCGCTGCCCCGCGGCTACTGACACACGGTGGGCCAAAGGCCCATCGAAAATCCGCGCAGTCACGGGCCGCGAGTAGTAGCGAACGGTCTGCGGTCGGCCGTCAAAGAGGACGTGCTCGGCACCCGGCAGATCAACTGAACCTGCGGACACCCCCACCATGGCGGGATGATCCGTGGCCCTGATGCACGTCAGGTCAGGGGTGACGGGAGACCAGTGGCGATCCCCCACCACGCCGTCGTGAATCAGGTGAACCTCAGGGGCTGAGGACCAGGACAGCCCCTTGACCGCGGCCAAGCCCAGGGCGTCCACGGTGATGCTCATGCGGAACATTGAATCACTGACCGTGCAGTGCCGCGTCCACGGAAGTCCTATTCTGGCTGTGATCGACCCCGGATCACGCGGGGGTCCAGTCAGGAGGCAGCACCGTGTTCGGAACACGCCGCACATCAACCACCACACCGCAGGACTACGCCACGTCGCCCCATGTGGTGATTGTTGGCGGAGGTTTTGCAGGGACCAACGCGGCACGGGCGCTGAAGAACGCGGATGTGCGCATCACGCTGGTGGATCGCAACGTGTTCAAGACCTTCCAGCCCCTGCTGTACCAAGTGGCCACGGGCGGCTTGAACCCGGGGGACGTCACCTTGTTCTTGCGCAGCCTGGTGCGGGAGATCCCGAATCTACGGGTGCGCCAGGGTGAAGTCCTGGGTGTGGACCCCCGCACCAAGACCATCACCGTCGAACAAGGTGAGGACCAGCCGGCCACGCTGGATTACGACTACCTGATCATTGCCAATGGGCTCACCACCAACTTTTTCGGCACCACCGGCGCGCAGGAGCACGCCATGCCGATGTACACGCGGCAGCACGCCACTGCCATCAGGGACCGGATCTTTGCGGAGTTGGAGCGCACCAACCGTTCGGATCACGATGACCACCTGGTGATCTCCGTGGTGGGCGGCGGTGCCACCGGCGTGGAAATCGCAGGTGCCCTGGCGGACTTCCGCCGTGATGACCTCACGGTCATGTACCCGGAGATGTCCGAGGAAGTGCTCCACATCCGGGTGGTCCAGCGCGGGACCGATCTGCTCAAGCACTTGGATCAGGAGATCCGTGACTACGCAGCCTCCGAACTGCGCGAGCGCCAGGTGGAGCTGACCATGGGGCAGGGCGTGCACGAGGTCGGTTACGACTGGGTGACCCTGGCCGATGGAACCCAGCTGGAATCAGACATCACCATCTGGGCTGCCGGCGTGGGCGCAGATGACCAGATCAAGGGCTGGAATCTGCCGTTGACCGAACACGGTTTGGTGGAGGTGGATGAATCGCTGCAAGTCAAGGGTTTGACTGATGTATATGCCGCAGGTGACATAGCTGGTCAGGTCCAGCAAGTCCCTCAACAGGCCCAACCTGCCATCCAGACAGGTGTCCACGCAGCCCGCATGATTCTGGCGGACCTGCAGGGCAAGCCACACACCGCCTTCAACTACCGGAACCTGGGTGAGGCTGCCACCATCGGGCGGCGCGACGCCGTCGTGTCCCTCCCCAACGGCACCAACATCACAGGTACGGCTGGGTGGTTGGCGTGGATGACCGTCCACGTGGCCAAGCTGATCGGCAAACGTAACCGACGGGCCGTGGCTGTCAACCTGTTCTCCCTCTACGCCGCACGCCGCGCCAGCCACAAACCGAACCCGGTCACGGGTGATGTGGATTCCATCAACGCCGCACGCGTGTTTGCTGAGATGGCCGGGACCCGCAGATTCGGCCCAGGCCACCGGGGCTGAGGCATTCGACTCGGAGCTGTAGAGGGCTGAGGGATCTGAAGGAGTGGCCCGCAGGCATGACCCGAAACGAAAGAAGGAGGCCCCTGTGACACGCATGTGGGGAATTCACAACGACACCTTGGGATCGCAGCCCTTTGACGAGGGCTTCATTTCAGTGGGGTGGGAAGGCATCGGAGATGTCCGGCAGTTCGGCGGAGACCGTGAACAAATCAAGACTGCCGTGACACGCACATTCCCCCATGCCAAACCGGGGGCCATTCCTGTATGGGCTGGCATGCTGCATCGGTTCGCCGTCACCATGCAACCGGGTGACTTGGTGGTTGCCACCTACAAACCCGACTCAACACTGAACATTGGGCGCATCGAAGGTGAGTACGAATTCCTCCCAGATCAAGCTCAGCACCCACACCGACGGCGCGTTCGGTGGTTGCAGACGGGCATTCCTCGCAATGTGTTCGATCAAGCCGCCCTCTACGAGGTGGGATCGGCTCTGACCTTGTTTCAGATCCGAAAGCACGATTCTGATTTTCGAGCCTATTTGGAGAACCCCACGACGGACGGGAACATCGCACCTCAACAAGAGAGACCGAGAGGCAGTGATCAAGACGAGGATCAGATGGTCCAAGACGTCTCGGATGATCCAAATGCCGACAGGATCGAACAACACACACAAGACTTCATCGCAAAAACACTGCTGCGCGATCTCTCCCATGAGGAATTCGAACACTTCATCGCGGATCTGCTGCGCGCCATGGGGTATCAAGCCCGCGTCACTCCTTATAGCAACGACGGCGGTGTGGATGTCCTGGCCCACAAGGACATCCTGGGTGTCGAACCACCGCTCATCAAGGTGCAGTGCAAACACACCGTGGCACCCCAAAGCAGGCCGGATCTTCAGCGCCTGATCGGAACGTTGTCGCACGGGGAGGTGGGTCTGTTCATCACGCTGGGCACTTACAGCAAAGATGGGATTGCTCTGGAGCGTGAGCGCCAGAATCTCCGTTTGTTCGACGGCGCCGAGGTCACTCGCCTCACATTGCAGCACTACAACGCCTTGCCGTCCCGGTGGCGCTCTCTGATGCCGCTTCGCTCGGTGCTCGTTGTCGACTTGCCACTCGAGAGCCAATGATCCTTGTGCGGTCCACAACTCGTCCACATCGGTGGCGCGCTCGACCATGGAAGGCAGCAGCGCCCTCCTGTAAGCCTCCTTACACTTGACCCATGGACGCAGATGTTGTGGTGGTTGGTGCCGGTTTGGCGGGCTTGGTTGCCGCGGCGGAGGCTGCCGACCGCGGCCGATCCGTGGTTGTGGTGGACCAGGAAGGCGAGCAAAACCTGGGTGGCCAGGCCCATTGGAGCTTGGGTGGCCTGTTCCTGGTGGACTCTCCCGAACAGCGGCGACTGGGCGTTCGCGACTCACTGGAACTGGCCACACGGGACTGGATGGGCAGCGCCCAGTTCGATCGGCCCGAGGACTACTGGCCCCGCCGCTGGGCCCAGGCCTACCTGGACTTTGCCGCCGGGGAGAAACGCTCATGGCTGCACCAGATGGGTTTACGCCTGTTCCCCGTGGTCGGTTGGGCGGAACGCGGGGACGGTCGGGCCAACGGCCACGGCAACTCCGTGCCTCGCTTCCACATCACCTGGGGCACCGGCCCCGGGGTCCTGGCCCCGTTCATCCGGCGGGTCCGGGAACATGAAGAATCCGGCCGCCTGCGCTTTGCCTTCCGCCACCAAGTGGATGGGTTGCTGGTGGAGGCGGGTTGCGTCGTCGGTGTTCAGGGTGCGGTCCTTGAGCCAACGACGGCGCCCCGCGGCACCGCGTCCAGCCGCACCCAGACGGGGGCTTTCCAGATCAGAGGGCAGGCCGTCGTCGTGACCTCCGGGGGTATTGGCGGGGATCACGATCTGGTGCGGAAGGTGTGGCCGAAGCGGCTGGGCACACCGCCAGAGACCATGGTCTCCGGGGTGCCTGCCCATGTGGATGGGCGCATGCTGGCCATCAGCCAGGCCGGTGGCGCGCGGGTGATCAATCCGGACCGGCTGTGGGCGTACGTGGAGGGTGTGCGCAACTGGGATCCCATTTGGGCCAATCACGGGATCAGGATTCTTCCCGGGCCGTCCTCACTGTGGCTGGATGCCGCCGGACAGCGCCTGCCGGCGCCGTTCTACCCGGGGTTCCACACCCTGGGCACGCTGAAACACCTGCGCGAGACTGGGCATGACTACTCGTGGTTCGTGCTGACGCAAAAGGTGATCGAGAAGGAATTCGCGCTCTCCGGATCCGAGCAGAATCCCGATCTGACCGGCAAGGACCATCGATTGCTGCTGGCGCGGTTGAAGTCCGGAGCCCCCGGGCCGGTGGAGGCCTTCAAGGAGCATGGGCAGGACTTTGTGGTGGCCAACTCCGTGGAGGAGCTGGTGGCAGGGATGAACCGTGTGGGTGAGCCGGGCATGATCTCGGAAGACCATCTGCGCGAGTTGCTGGAGACTCACGATCTGGAGATCGGCAACAAGTTCAGCAAGGACGCCCAGGTCACAGCGGTGCGCGGGGCTCGGCAGTACCTGGGTGACCGGTTGATCCGAACCGCCAAGCCACACAAATTCCTGGACCCGCGCAACGGTCCGTTGATAGCGGTGCGGCTGAACATCCTGACCCGCAAGACCTTGGGCGGGCTGGAAACGGACCTGTCCGCGCGATGCATGACCGAATCCGGCGAGGTCCTGCCGGGGCTCTACGCCGCCGGTGAGGTCAGCGGGTTCGGCGGTGGAGGCATGATGGGCTACAACGCACTGGAAGGCACCTTCCTGGGAGGGTGCATCTTCTCCGGTCGCGTAGCGGGACGGGCTGCTGCTGCGGATGTGTGATGGGGTGAGTCCGGGCCAACGCTGACAGACTGAAACTGCCGACACACACCTTGGTCAGTCCCGCAAGATTGATGGCAACATACCCAACTCGTCCAAGCGCTGCACCACGTGAATGGTCAGATCGTTCTGCCACAGACTGATCGCATACTTCTGTGGCTTTCCCACCTTCTGAAGGAAACCGGACTTTACCAATCGGCCCAGTTTTTGGCTCCTTGAGGACAGCGTCCCGGGGATCACCTCGCTGAGCTCCCCCGCCTTGCTGGTACCGCGCCGAGCAACCTCGTACAAAACGTCTCCATCGCTCTGCGCAAGCGTCCCGTGCGCAATGGCCGTGTTGAGGGCCTCCGCAAAGACTTGGTCGACCACGTAGGAGCGATCAGCCAGGTGGGTCACACTGGCCAAGTCATCCCGCAACCCGCGAATCACGTAACCACACCAGGCGAGTGCACTGTCATCCGACAGCGAATCTGCTTGAGCCAAGTGGTGGTAGTAGGCCTGGCGGTCTGCCCCGAACACGGCCGTTGGATTCAACGGCCGTGCAGTACTGCGCGATGTGTAACCACGTTTGATGAGCATGGCGTACGTCAACAGTCGGGAAACTCGACCGTTCCCGTTGGTGAACGGGTGGATCCACACAAACCGATGGTGGACCAGTGCAACTTGAAGCAGCTGGTACTGGGGCTGAACCTCCCGGTTGGCGAACTCCAAAAGTTGATCCATGTCCGGCTGGACACTGTTGGGGCCCGGTGGCAAGTGGGTGGCCCCCGCTATCGCAACGCTCCCCTGTCGATAGCTCCCGGGGTGAGGGTCGCCTTCGCGCTCCAGACCGTTCACCGACATTCTGTGAAGGTCTCTGACCAACACGTGCGACAGCTCAAGCCTGCCTTGAGCCGCAAGGCGTTCGATGTACTCGGTCGCCTCCTCCAATTGCAGAATCTCGCGCACAGCATCCACGGCTTGGTCGCCGGTGATTTTGGCTCGCCGAGCCTCAGCAACGACGTCGGAGACCGTGGTGCGATTCCCTTCAATGCGGGCAGACATCATGCTGGTGAGGCCCTGAAACAACCTGCGGAGCTCCAGGATGAACGGGTCGTCCAGGGCCTCCGTCCTGAAGTCCAGGCGAACCCGCTCCAGTTCGATCAGGTCAGAGACCAGCTGGCTGGAGAAGTCAACTTGAGGAAAACGGATGGCTTGCACCTCACAAAGTTTACGCCAAGGTGCCACAAAACTTTAGACGCCTGGCATCTGTTGTGGTCTTGACAAGGCGAGCTGACCGCTGGATCTGAGAGAAAAGTTGCGCTCGACTCCATGCGAAAGTTGATGTCCACGCTCGGCACGGCAATCGTGGTCACCCGCGTCTGACCACCGCCCTCCAAGGGCAGAGACCAAAACCCTGTGGTTGCTGGATCCGTCATCGCGAGTCCTCACGGTGCAGTCCACAACACCCCTCCAGAACCGGCAGCTCCTTGGTAAAGTCCCTGAGACAAAACGGGTCACTCCACCCCACAGCGGCGATCAGCTGGTTTCTCGGCTCCGCGTGTGCGGGGGTTGGCGCAGCATCATGACCCTGAATTCGGCAATACTCACGTTCGCGGCCGTTTGCAAAAACTGATCTATGGCAGGTAAAACGTGATACAGATAGTCACTATAATTCCGCAGAAACCGCCTAGATTGAAATCTCAGAACCCTTCGTGCGCCATGTTGGCGAACCGAGAGTAGTGGCCTTGGAATGCCACCACGATGGTTTTGGTGGGACCATTACGGTGCTTGGCAACAATCACATCAGCCTCACCGGCTCGCGGCGATTCCTTGTCATAAACATCATCACGATGCAAAAGGATCACCATATCCGCATCCTGTTCAATTGATCCCGATTCTCTCAAGTCAGAAACCATTGGTCGCTTGTCCGTTCGTTGCTCAGAACCACGGTTCAACTGGGACAGCGCGATAACCGGAACTTCCAATTCCTTGGCCATCAACTTCAAAGCACGGGAGAATTCAGAAACTTCCTGCTGACGGGACTCAACCCGTTTACCGGAGCTCATCAGCTGCAGGTAGTCCAGGACCACCAATTTGAGGTCGTGCTTCTGCTTGAGCCGCCTGCACTTGGCACGAATCTCCATGAGGGACATGTTCGGAGAGTCGTCAATGAACAGCGGCGCAGAGTCCAATTTGCCCATGGTGGAGGCGATCTTCTGCCACTGCTCGTCCCGCAGTCCACCCTTGCGGAGGTCCTGCAGATTGATGGTCGCTTCAGCCGAAAGAATCTTCAGAGCAATCTCATTGCGCGCCATTTCCAAGGAGAAGATGGCGGTGGCCATGTTGTGCTTGATGGCAGCCGACCTGGCAATATCGATGGCGAATGTGGAGTTGTGTGTCGGAATTAAGTGACGGCCTGCCAGAAACAGGTGATCCGGGTTGTCCACTTCAATGCACCGCACGGGAACGGAATCCATTGGTTCCACGGCAGTCACAAAACGCTGTGTCCGCTTGGGAGTCGGCCGACCGTCACGCTCCAGATGGGCCTGCCTCTTGCGCGTCAGGTGAAACACCTGGTCTGTGGCTGAGAATGTCACCTTGTAGAGGATGGAGGACTCCGGCGAGCGCCCCTTGACCACCTTGGTACCCATCCCTGAGCGATAACCCAGCGAATGCACAAGCTCACGGAAGTCCTCTGCCAGCTGCCGGTGCGTTACGGCAAACTGGACACATCCAGCGTTCGTCACTGTGCCGTCGCTGTCCAAAAGTCCAGCCAGGAGATCGCGCCGCTGCCGTTCACTGGAACGCAGGTAAGACCTTGGGATGTGCTTGTTACCTAGCAGGCCCATTGCGCGCAGGATCCCTTGAATCGAAGTGCCGGAGACATGGCATCGGGAGCAACGCAAGCCCCCGGAACAGGGCGCTCCACAATCAATACAAGTCGGCTGCAGACTGGGCTTCCCCAAGCCTCGGACGCGTCCCCCGCAGGACTGCGAGCAGGCTTGGATGGTCTGATGCCGGGTGACAAACGCCGCACCACAGACCACGCAGTTTCGCTGGTAATCCCGCTGCTCCTTGGGCAAGGCAATCCCGTAGCCATGCTTCCCAACCGGACGCACGGTGTAGCCGTCCCACTGAACCCGGGCCAATACCTCCGGGTCAACTGTGGTAATTCGTGCCTGATTGGTGGCACCATCCCCTAGCCAGATGCCCATGGTGTATGGCGCAATCGGCAGTTGAGCTTCAGGTAGCTGCAGTGCGTGCGCATTCGGGATGCTGTGGTTGAGACGGCGTTCAGCCGTATTGCAGCGCAGTGTCTGACGAATGTGTTCCGTGGTCACAACTTCTGCGCCACTGAGATCTGCCACCGGAGCCGCAGAGCGCAAGGCCTTCACCTCTGCCGCTGTGCTGTACGCGGCCATTGGCCGCGTACGCCGCGCAGCGCGGGTGAGCGTCAACCACTGGTGCTCCGCATCCGCAACGATCTCCGCACCGTCGTCGAAAGTGACCCGGTAACACGGCCGGCCTGTCATCACACCAGTCGCTTGAGTGATCCGGGTGGGTGACCCGTCGGCCGCCAAGACGTAATCCCCCACCTCAAGATCACCCATGGTGGACCATCCCGTTGGCGTGGGAATGGGTGTGTCCAGTGCAAGCGCCTTCCCCATCGCCGGCCTGGCTGCCACCACAATCATTTGACCGCCTTGCAGACCGTGGGTCAGTTCGTCGAATTCCACGAATCCACTGGGCACACCCTGCATGCCGGATTTCCCGGCGGCCTGTTCGATTTCGTCAACGGTGGCCTCCACAACCTCTTTCAAGGCCACGTAGTCCTCGGAGTTGCGGCGCTCGGCCACGCTCATGATTTCGGCCTGGGCCTCGTTGACCAGGGTTTCCACTTCACCGTCCTGGGCATAGCCCAGTTGCACAATCTTGGTGCCGGCGCCCACCAGGCGCCGCAGCACCGCGCGCTCCTGAACAATTTCCGCGTAGAACCCGGCGTTGGCTGCCGTGGGAACGGAGGAAATCAGCGAGTGCAGGTAGGCGGCACCTCCCACGTGGTCCAGGTCCCCGCGCTTGGTGAGCTCATCAGCCACCGTGATGGCGTCCGCGGGCTCACCCTTGCCGTACAGGCTGACGATCGCCTCATAGATCGACTCGTGCGCCGGCTTGTAGAAGTCGGCCCCCACAACCACTTCCACCACGTCCGCAATGGCGTCCTTGGACAGCATCATGCCACCCAGCACGGACTGCTCGGCAACGTTGTCGTGCGGGGGTGTGCGCACCAGATCTTCGGACACGCTCGGCCTTTCAGGGGGTTGGTGGATCAACGACGACGAACGCCGCTGAAAGTCTCTCCATTGTGTCCCATGCTTCGGACGTCACAAGCTCCGGCAGAGTGCGCTGGAGACCGTGCCACCCCACAACGTGGACCCACCCCCCACAGCTTGTGGATAACTTGTGGAATGCGTGTGGGGATCGCCGGGGGGAATTGTGGGTTGAGCGTGCACAACTTGTGGATGCCTGTGGACAACTGAATTGCTCAACCCAGGGTTGAGAGATCTATCACGCCTAGTCAGATTGGCTCATAGAGCGCAAACACACTGCCCACACTGTTTTCCACAGCAGTTGTCCACAGGCCACCCACAGGGTGTTCTAGATCTGGGGAAAAGATCCACACAATCAGATGGTCAGGACGGTCTGCAGCAGAATCAACAGGGTGGCCGGGGAGACCATCACGGTGCCGATCAGCACCACCACGTTCCACGGGCGGTGTCGCCGGTACGTCACGGCACTGGCCAGCGCGGTCAGGAACGCACCAACGTCGGCCAAAGTGGCGAGCAACAACCCGCCGATGAAGCTGATGGACATCATGGCTGCGGTCCCGGTGTTCCCCAGCACGAATGCCAGCACCAGACTGAGCAGGGAGAGCACCCACAGCCCCACAGCAATGGGCAACAGCCTCTTTTCAGCGGAACCACGACGGCGGGGGGCAGCGTCGTGGTTGTGTGCAGTTGCTGACTTGGATCGGGAGGAGCTCACGCCCAGCATCCTGGCACACCCTGCGGCGGGCGCGGTCACCAATCCCTGGAACTCTGGCAGTTCGGACCAAGAATCCAGCGACCGCTCAACAGTTCGTCCAGACTTGAGTGACATGTCACCTGATTACTAGGATTGAGGGCATGTCCGCAGCAGAATCTCCCGCAGCAGCCCCTCAGACCCCATGGTTGACCGATGACCAGCAGCACATCTGGCGCAGCTGGCTCTCCGCCATCTCACGGGTTCCGGCGCGCCTGGGGCATCAGCTGCAACAGGACTCTGGGCTGTCCCTGCAGGACTACGAGGTTCTGGTGACCCTCCATGAGGCCTCAGCCGGCTCCTGCCGAATCACCGAGCTGGCCACCATGCTGGAGTGGGAGCGTTCGCGCATGTCACACCACTTGAACCGAATGGACAAGCGCGGGCTGATCAAGCGCTACGCCTGCCCGGATGACGGCCGCGCCCAGCTGGTGGAACTCACGGCAGAGGGTCATGCCGCCCTGGAGAAGGCCGCACCCGGGCACGTCAACGCCGTGCGATCGGTGCTGTTCGATGCCCTGAGTGACCAGGATGCCGCGGAACTGGGGCGCATTACGGCACTGATTGCAGCTCACCTGGACAGCCAGAGTTGCGCCCTGTCAGGTAAGGCCTGAGTAGGCCCCAACCCACCACGAACGCAACTAGTTGACATGTCACCTAAAAGCGTCCATACTCATACGTGATACGTCACGTAAATAACGAAGACCAGACAGACCCCGGACGTGACGCATCTCCACGGGATCTGAGCAAGGAGTGAACACCATGCAGTTCGGTATCTTCAGCGTCGGCGATGTCACCACTGACCCGACCAACGGCACCACCCCCACGGAGGGTCGGCGCATCCAGGCGATGACCAAGTACGCCCTCAAGGCGGAGGAAGTGGGCCTGGACGTCTTTGCCACCGGCGAGCACCACAACCCGCCGTTCGTCCCGTCCTCCCCCACCACGCACCTGGGTTACCTGGCGGCTCAGACCACCAACCTCAAGTTCTCCACGGCCACCACGCTGATCACCACCAACGATCCCGTCAAGATCGCCGAGGACTACGCGTTCCTCCAGCACATCTCCGGCGGGCGCGTTGACCTGACCATGGGCCGCGGCAACACCGGCCCGGTTTACCCGTGGTTCGGCAAGGACATCCGCGACGGCATTCCCCTGGCCATCGAGAACTACCACCTGCTGCGCAAGCTGTGGCGCGAACCCGTGGTCAACTGGTCCGGCAAGTTCCGCACCCCGCTGCAGAACTACACCTCCACACCAGCGCCCCTGGACGGAGTTCCCCCGTTCGTGTGGCACGGTTCCATCCGCTCCACGGAGATCGCCGAGCAGGCCGCCTATTACGGGGACGGCTTCTTCCACAACAACATCTTCTGGAACATCGAGCACACCGCTCAGATGGTGAACCTGTACCGCCAGCGCTTTGAGCACTACGGCCACGGATCTGCCGACCAGGCGATTGTGGGCCTGGGGGGTCAGGTGTTCGCCGCGAGCACGGAGGCCGAGGCCAAGCGGATTTTCCGCCCGTACTTTGACAACGCCCCGGTCTACGGCCACGGCCCCTCCATGGAGGACTTCACCCGCGCCACCCCGCTGACCGTGGGCACCGTGGACCAGATCATCGAGCGCTACCTGGGTTACGCCGATCAGGTGGGTGACTTCCAGCGCCTGCTGTTCCTGACCGATCACGCGGGCCTGCCGGAGGAGATGGTGCTGGAACAGATCGAAATCCTGGGCAAGGAGATCGTGCCGGTGCTGCGGACGGAGTTCGAGCGTCGTCGTCCGGCGCACGTCCCCTCCGATCCCCCCACCCACGCCTCCCTGGTGGCCCAGGGCCCGGATTCCCCGCACCTCAAGGTCACCAACGCCGTGGTCCCGGATTCCACCAACGACGACGCCGCTCACACTCAAGGAGTCGCACGATGACCCGCCATCTGGTGGTGATTGCCGCCGGTCTGTCCAACCCGTCCACCACGTCCCTGCTGGGCGAGCGCATTGCTGATGCCGTGACGGCCCAGGTGGGCGGTCGCGGGGAGAGCGTGTCCGTGGAGTACATCGAGCTGCGGGACCTGGCCGTGAACCTGGCCCACGCCATGACCACCGGCGGCCTGCCGGATCCGGTGTTGGACCAGGTCAAGCGGACAGTCTCTGCTGCTGATGGTCTGATTGCGGTCACACCGGTGTTCAAGGCGTCCTACACGGGGCTGTTCAAGAGCTTCTTCGATGCTCTGGACCAGGACGCCCTGGTGGACATGCCCGTGCTGATCGCGGCGACCGCCGGTACGCCGAGGCACAGTCTGGTCCTGGACTACGCGGTGCGGCCGCTGTTCACGTACATGCACGCCACGGTGCTGCCCACAGGAGTCTTTGCGGCCACGGAGGATTTCGGTGCGGACGGCTCCGAGTTGGAGCGCAGGATCAATCGCGCCGCCGGGGAACTGGCCACGGCCATGGTCTCCACGCAAACCGGTGTTGCCGGGTTCATGCAGGAGGGCCTGGGTGCAGGGCCCGTGCCGGCGGACCAGGGCGGGGCGTCGTCGTCGGTGGGAGGTGCACGCCGTCAGTCGGGTACGGAGCTGAAGCCGGCGGTCACGGACTTCACCACCTTGCTCCGGGGCCACGACGGCTCCTGAGCTCCCACCCCGTGAGCCCACCCTCCGGGGAGGCCCCATCCCCCGAGCAGTGAGTTGTTCCGGCCATGGAGGCCCCCTCACCCACCGAGCAGTGCCTCGTGCCGTCCATCAGCTCTGATGGGCGGCACAGCTCACTGCTCAGCGAAAGGTAATGGGAGATGACCGGAAATACTCACCTCACGTTCGGACCGTGGGTGTCCGGGTGGGTGGTGCCTCTGTGTGGATCCTGGATTGGGTCGGCCAGCGCCTCGGGGTGACCATGATCTGCCACCACACGCAATGCGCGCTCCAGAACTTGCAGGTTCTCCAAAGTTTCTACATCGGTGACCTTGCCCCACCGCAACGTCAAGAGCTGGAGCACCACGTTGCGGTACTGGGACCCGTCGGGCAGATCGCCACTGACCCTGGTGTTGACAGCCACCCTTGTCTGCCACGGCCCACCGGTGATCAATACCTCGCGGACATCAAAGCAAGCACCGGGGAGAAGCCGTCCGACTCGTTCCCACCACGCCTCCATGGACGCTCGGGTACTTCGAGCCCCACCTAGAGCATGCTCCCCGTGGAAGTGGTATGTGAAGTCGTCAGCCAATCCGTCCAACATGAAGTGATAATCACCCGCATTAATGGCATCAAATGTCTGTCTGATCTTCTTGGCGACCATCCGTTTGTAGATCATCCGTCCTCCATTGGGTGTGGTGCTCAGTTTCAGCGGCTGCCGAACGGTGAGTAGTACCGGCCATGGAGGCCCCCATTCCCTGAGCAGCGGGAGGTGGCCGAAATAAGCCACCAGCTACAGGCATTCCCCCAGGTTACTGAGGCCGTGCTCACCCAGAATGTCCTCACCCAGCAGCGGGACTTCCACGCAAGGATGATGCGGCAATGCCTGGTGCAGAGTCTGCAGGTGCACCTCCTCATGACGCCGCCGCGCCGCCAACAAGTCCCCCGCAGCCTCCGGCGAGCGCTTGTTGACCACCAGGGCTGCAACCGCCATGCCGGATCGGCTCAGCTGCTGTTCCAGTTCAATGGTCTCCAACACAGGGAGCCGTTCAGCCGCCAACACTGCAATGAATGCCGTCTGTACCGGATCCTGCAAAACCTCACGCAACATCCGGAAGCGGGCTTGTCGGTGGTCCAGGATCTGGCGGATCTCAACGTCCCGGCGGGATCGTCGGTCCCCACCGGATCGCCACAACCTGCTGGGGCCACGCCCGTCACGGCCAGAACCCTCACGGGATGAACCGATGATGTCGGCGGCGGCGCCGTCATCGTCGCGTTCCAGGCCGCGCAGTGCGGCGCTGAACTTGGCGGACCGGTCCTGGCGGCGCAGCAGACCCTCCGTCCAGGCCTGCATGAGCTCAGGCAGGGCGATCAGGCGGGTGGTGTGCCCGGAGGGGGCGGTGTCAAAGATGACCAGCTCGCCCGGTTTCCGGTTCTCCACCACTTGCGCCACACGTTCCAGCACCGCAGCCTCATGGGTGCCAGGAGCATCGCGGGCAAGCTCCAGGTGCTTGGTCACCTCACCCTGCAAGTGTTCTGGCATGAGGCGCTGCATGGTGGTACGCACCGCTGACAAATGGGCATCCGTGGTCCGTTGCGGATCAATCTCCAGACCCCGCAGCCGGGGTGCCAACTCCACCGGGGAGTCTCCCACGGAGCATTGCCACAGATGCCCCAGGTTGTGCGCGGGGTCAGTGGAGACCACCAGCACACAGCGCCCCGCCCGGGCCGCTTTCAAGCCCAGAGCGGAGGCCACTGCGGTCTTTCCCACACCACCTTTGCCGCCCACAAACACGACGTCGCGGTTGGCCACCAGGTCCTTGAGAACGCTCATGTGGGATCTCCTAACAGCATGAGATGTGCTCCAAGGGGCTGCGTTCCAGGCCCATCCGACGGTGCCAGTCATGGAACTGGTCATACACGGAGGACAAAAGTTCGATCGTGTAGTAACTGGCGGGGTTGGGCACGCCCAGAGCTTCGGACATCACGATCACCATGAACAGGTCGTCTTCATCCTGCCGAGCCCTTGCAAAAGTCCGCCGGTAAGGCCCGCTGTAGAAATCCTGCAGTCCCGCCCACACCCGTGACAGGCGTGAACGGGACTGCCGGGAGGCGGAGCCGGTCACCGTCGGCCGACTCGCTCTGCCTCTTGTTGGGCGATCTCCGCCAGTTCGGCGTCGTCATCACCGGAGTAATTGCGGGCGCCCTTCATGGCGATCACCGCTTCCACAATCACCCACAGGGCTGCCACCAGGATGATCACGTCCAGCACCAGCAACAACCAGTTCTGGTCCGCGTAGAACGTGCCCAGCTGGATGAACAGCGCGTAGACGGTCATGGCGGCCACGAACACCAGCGGAATCAAAGCAGGCAACGGGGTGATTCCGCGGCGCATGAGCATGATGGCCACGATCGACAACGTCAAGGCCGCCATCAGCTGGTTGGTGGTGCCGAACAGCGGCCAGATCAGCATGCCGCCGGAACCATCCGCCCCGGCACCAAAGGTCAGGGCCAGTGCCACACCCACAGCGATCAGGGTGGCCAGGAACTTGCCCAGTCGAACCCCGGCCAGTTCGCCAATCTCCTGCACCACAAAACGCTGCAGGCGGACACCGGTGTCCATGGTGGTGGCGGCGAACAGGATGGCGGTGGTGGCCATGACCGTGGCAGCCAGGGACTGCGGCAGCCTGATCCCGTTCTCCACAATGGTGCCGCCGCCCTCCACAAAAGCGGCCACACCGCCGTCGTTGAACGCCTGGTACACGGCTTCCCACTGCTGCAGCGTGGCGTAACCGGCGGTGGTGGCGATGATGGCACCCAAGGCCAGCAGGCCTTCACCCACGGCACCGAAGTACCCCACAAATCGGGCGTCGGTTTCCTTGGCCAACTGCTTGGAAGAGGTTCCGGAACTCACCATGCCGTGGAAGCCGGAAATGGCACCACAGGCAATGGTCACAAACAGCAGCGGCACCAACGACGGCGTCCCGTCCGGCACGTTGGTGTTGTAGACGGGGGCAACGATCTCCGGACGGGCAATCAGAACCGACCCGTAGAGAATGCCCAGAGCAATGAACAACTGCAGACCGTTGATGTAGTCACGCGGCTGCAACAGCATCCAGACCGGCAGCATGGAGGCGATGCCGGCGTAGAGGAAGAGCAGGATGATCCACACAGCACGGTCCGGCAGTCCGAACACGGTCTCCGGCAGAGCCAGCGGGACGTTGCCGCCGATCCAGATCAGCGTGTAGAGCGCCACCACGCCCACCACGGAGACGATCGGCAGGTTCCACTTGAGGCGGTAGATCGCCTGACCCACCAGCAGGGCCACCAACAACGCACCCCACGTGGGGATCACGGCGGTGGGGGTGGAGATCAGCAAGTTGGTGATCACCACGGCAAAAGCCGCGTTGACCATCAGCAACAACAGGAAGATGACCACCAGGAACAGGTTGCGGCCGCGAGCACCGATGTAACGCCCGGAGAGCGCACCGATGGACTGCCCGCGGTTGCGGATGGATGCCCACAGCGCACCCAGATCGTGCATTCCGGCAAAGAAGATGGTGCCGATGGTGACCCACAGAAACGCCGGTCCCCAGCCCCAGATCACGGCGACGGCGGGGCCAACAATCGGTGCCGCTCCCGCCACGGAGGTGAAGTGGTGACCCCACAGAACGTACTTGTTGGTGGGGACGTAGTCCACGCCGTCCTCCAGTTGGACGGCGGGGGTCTTGCGTGAGTCATCCAGGTTGTAGATGTGCTGTGCCAGGAAGCGTGAGTAGAGGAAGTAGCCGCCCAAGATCATGAGAATGCCGATCAGGGCGAGAACCAAGGAGTTCATGAGGGGGACCTCCGGTCGGTGGGCTTGTTGAAGGCTCGCAGTCCGGGCAACACATCTGCGCAGCAGGTGGTGCGTGCCCCGTGGATCGAACGGATATGTTGAAAGTCACAGAAGTCTAGTGGGTGGCCTCCAAAATTTCCGGCAACCCACCCACCAAGGCCGGCAGATGAAAATCAGATGGCTGCTGAACAGTGAGTTGTTCCGTCCATGCGAGCCCTCTCTCCACCGAGCATCGACTTGTGCCGCCCATCAGCTCTGATGGGCGGCACAGCTCACTGCTCAGCGGAAGGTAGTGGGAGATGACCGGAAATACTCACCTCTCGGCCGGCGAGTAGCGGGAGGTGGGTGGCAGTTGAGGAAACAGAAACGCCCCAGACCACATGAGTGGTCGGGGGCGTTTCCAGTTGCTCACCTGAACATCAGGCGGGGACAACCTCGAACTGGACGGTCGCGTTGACGTCCTCGTGCAGACGCACGTTGGCGGAGTAGGTGCCAACAGTCTTGATCTGCTCGCGGATCTCCACGCGGCGCTTGTCGATCGAGCCCAGGCCGGCAGCCTCAACTGCGTCAGCAACCTGCTCGGCCTTGATGGAGCCGAACAAGCGGCCCTCTGCACCGGTCTTGGCGGCAACCTGAACGGTGGTGCCATTCAGCTTGGTGGCCAGTTCCTGAGCGTCTTCCAGGGAAGCCAGCTCGCGGGCGGCACGGGCAGCCTTGATCGATTCGATCTGCTTCTCCGCACCCTTGGTCCACGGGGTTGCGAACCCGCGGGGGAACAGGAAGTTACGGGCGTAGCCGTTCTTGACCTCGACCACGTCACCGGCCGAACCGAGGCCGGAGACCTCGTGAGTCAGGATGATCTTTGCCATGAGTTCTGGTTCCTTTCCGATCAGCGGCCGGAGCCGGCGTAGGGAAGCAGAGCGACCTCACGGGCGTTCTTGATCGCCTGGGCGATCTTGCGCTGCTCCTGGACGGACACGCCGGTTACCCGGCGGGCGCGGATCTTTCCGCGATCGGAAATGAACTTGCGCAGCAACGCAACGTCCTTGTAGTCGATCTCGGTCACGCCTGCAGCCTTGAGGGGGTTAGCCTTCGGCTTCGGCTTGCGAATTTCGTTCTTCGCCATCGTGGTGCTCCTTCTGAAGCGTGGAGCCCGCAGGTGCCCTGCGGGATGGAATGGATTGTTGGGACCTTCGAATGAAGTCCCGTGAAACGCGGTCTGCACGCACCGAGCCGGTACGTGTCACGGCGTGGGATCAAGGCCTGAACTCAGGCCACCGATCAGAACGGCGGTTCGTCGTCCTGGCCGGTTCCCCAGTCGTAGTTGCCACCGGAGGACTGGCCCCAGGGGTCGTTCTGCTGACCGGCCTGCTGGCGCCCACGGCCGCCCTGGTTCCCACCAAAGCCACCCTGATTGCCACCGGACTGGTTGTAGCCAACCTGCTGGTTGCCGCCACCGCCACGGTTGCCACCGAAGCCGCCGTCGTCGTAGTTGCTGCCCTGGCCGCCACCAAAGTTTCCGCCGCCGCCCCCTCCACGGGAGTTGCGGTTGATCTTGGCGGAGGCAAAGCGCAGCGACGGGCCGACTTCCTCGACCTCAAGCTCCATGACCGTGCGGCGTTCGCCTTCCTTGGTGTCAAAGGAACGCGAGCGCAGGCGGCCCTGACAGATCACGCGGGTGCCCTTGGTCAGGGTTTCTGCCACGTTCTCTGCGGCTTCACGCCAGACCGAGCAGCGCAGGAACAGGGTTTCCCCGTCCTTCCACTCATTGGACTGGCGGTCGAACTGGCGCGGGGTTGATGCGATCGTGAAGTTCGCAACGGCCGCACCAGAAGGTGTGAAGCGCAGTTCAGGGTCTGCGGTCAGGTTGCCGATAACGGTGATGACTGTGTCGCCAGCCATTGTGGGTCCTCCGGATCGAGTCGCGTATCTGGTGCGGGGAAGGCTCTGAGTCAGAGACCATCATCACACCGGGGTCCGACACCACATGGGCGTCAGGGTCAAACCTCAGGCCTCGGCGGGAACGGGCTCGCCGTTGACGTCGTGGTGAGGGTGGATGCGCTGCTCCTCAGGGCGGATGATCTTGGTGCGCATGATGGCCTCGTTGAGGTTCAGCACACGGTCGAGTTCCTGAGCGGTAGCGGGCTCGGAGTGGAAGCGCACAACGGCGTAAATGCCTTCGGACTTCTTCTGGATTTCGTAGGCCAGACGACGACGGCCCCAGATGTCGACGTTGTCGAGGGTGCCGTTCTCGCGGGTGACGACCTCGAGGAACTTCTTCAGGGTCGGCTCGACCGCGCGGTCGTCAACCTCGGGGTTGATGATGACCATCAGCTCGTACTCACGCATGTAAGAACCCACCTCCTTCGGGCTAAGCGGCTGTGGCATTTCCACAGCAGGAGGTTCAATGCGTGTCCGTATCTGCGGCTCCCAGGCCGGGAAC
Organism: Kocuria sp. ZOR0020; assembly: GCF_000800955.1. NCBI lineage: Bacteria > Bacillati > Actinomycetota > Actinomycetes > Micrococcales > Micrococcaceae > Kocuria > Kocuria sp. ZOR0020. The sequence continues at coordinate 36,233 of NZ_JROX01000031.1, read as the reverse complement.
GCACAAAACACAGACCTACCAACGCTACTACACGGCCACAGCTCAGTCGAGGTTGACAGTGATCTCCGCGCTGGATCCGTCGGAGGTCACATTCACGTGGACGGGGAAGTTGATGGTTTCCTCCACCCGGCGTCCGTCTTCCAGGTAGGTCAGGCGGGCTTGGGCGGCGGAGTGCTCAGAGGCCTTCCAGTCGAGTTGGCTGCCGGTGTCCTCATCCGGCACCAGCCACAGGGACGGCCGGGAGACCAGTTCCCATTCCACGTTCTCAATGGAGGATCCCAGGGCAGGGGCCTCCAGCGGTGTGGGGGAGGCCGTGGTGGTGGGGGTTGCCATGGGGCTCTCCGGAGCCTGCGCATTGGGGACGTTGCCATCCGCCCAACGCTGGGACCTGGGGCAGTCGGAGGGTGCCACGGAGTTCTGGGACATGCAGTCGTCAATTTTCTCCGCTATGGCTTGATCCACCTCTTCCCACAGGTTGGGTGAGGGTTCCAGCTCAATGGTCACCTCATGGGATGAGGGGTCATCCAATTGCACAGTGACCGGGTCAAGGGGGGTTTTCAGGATGTAGTCGCCGTTCTGGGGCAGGTCCACCACAAACTGGCCGGGCATGGCCTCCCAGGTCCAGAGTCCACCACTGCCATCGGCGGCAGCACGGTCCCGGGCGCTGAGCCGCTGGTTCACACCATTGATGGTGATCGCAGAAGTTCCTGGGCTGATCACGCTGAGGGTTGCGGATTCGTGGTCCTGCAGCACCCAGGAGTCGTTGAAGGGCCCTGTGCGGTGCTCCTTGAGCACACTCCAGGTATGCTCCTCACCCTGGCTGTGGCCCTCCGGAACTTCACCGTCGGCCCACCACACCTTCGCGCTGACCGCACCACTGTCCCCGTTGGTCTGAACGTCCGTGATTTCCCACCGGTCAATCCGACCTTCGGCCGCCCGGTAGGCGCGGTTGGGCAGTGCGGAGGCCCCGGAGTAGCCGAATCCGGTGGAGAAAGTGGCCAGTCCTTGCCGGGAGCTGCCATCCACCATGGACTGCAGCCAGCTCTCCACGGGATCCTGGGGTTTGCGTTCCACCAGCATCCAGTTCACGCTCAGACCGATCACGGACACAGCGATCACCACCACCACCAGCCAGGTCCACAGGGATCGGCGCACCTTCTGGGTCCGGTCCCGGTCCCCCAGGGCCACCAGTTTGGGCAGAACATCCCACTTGTGCCGACGTTCGACGTCGGGCTCATGCGGTTCAGGCTGAACAGGCTGGTAATCGGTGGTGTTGCGGTGGCTGCTCATGCGCGGATCACATGTTCTTGGCGTGGATGCCGATCAACAGGGCCCGCTTGCCACGCTGGATGTCGATGATCACCACCACCAGGAACCACAGCAGGGCAACAAAGCGGGCCACGGCAAAAATCTCCTGCGGAGTCCAGGAGCCCTGGGCGAACAGCGGTTGGGTCTCCCATCCGCCGGCCGGGGCGTTGAGCGTGGCCCAGTACCCGATCTCCACGGCCTGCCAGATGAAGAACTCGATCCAGGAACGCCGTGCCAGCACCACCAGCGGCACCATCCACACGGACTGCAGAAGGGACCATTCCCGCCCGAACAGGGTGGCCACGATCAACAGCAACAGCAGCACCTGGACAATGCTGGGATCCTTGCCTGCCATCAGGGTCACCAGAAGCACGGCGACGACGGCGAGCAACACCACCACCAGGGACAGGGTCTGCAAGGACTCCGGGGTGATGGACAGGCCCGTGGGACCTGCGATCACGGAGTTCCAGACATCCCACACGGTGCTGTTCTGCACGGGTGCGTTCAACGAATCCAGGAACTGCTGACGCCAGCGGTCGAACTCCGTGACCATGAACGGCCCGTTGACCGCGGCAAAAAAGATCACGGAGGACAGCAGCGCAATGAAGAAGTCACCGATGTAGCGGTAGCGCGCAGCCATGAAGAGGATGGCCACCAGCACCAGGGCCGGCAGAAGGTTGACCGTTGATCCCAGACCGATCCACAGACCCGCGATCCCCGGCGAACCGCGGATGTAGGAGGCCACGGCCAGCATCATGAACATCACGGCCCACAGGTCCCAGGCGGTGAAGCCCACCAGCAGGACGGTGGGTGCAAAGGCCATGACCACGGGATCAGAGGGCTGTTTGCCGGAGAGCCCGGCCACGGTGGCAATGATGATCACCCAGACCATGGCGGTGAGCACCACGGTCAGATCCAGCACCGTGTTGGCGTTGAGTTCAATGTTGAAGGCCTGCGCCAGGCCTGTGGTCATCCACCCCAGGACGGAGGTGAACATGCCCACCACAATGGGCTGATCCCCCGTGGGTCCGCCGGTGAAGAAGCCTTGCAACATGGTTCCGGGGGTCACGCTGAGATCCCCGGGATTCAGTTCCGTGGCGCACAGACCCGGGAAGCGATTGGCAACGTCCCATTCGGGGACTCGGCAGGGCACGCGCAGCAGGAAGGAGAACAGGACGGCCAGAATGCCGATCACAAAAACCACAAAGCCGTTGGCTCCGCGCCTGCCCTTTTTGGCTTCAGCCATGGGTGACTCCCTCCTTCCTGGCACTGCTGCCGGCACCCTGCGGTGCCGTTTCGGCCGGGTTCACTGTAGCGCTGAGTGGCACCAAATCCCGCGGGGCCCGGCCGCGCATGACGTCCGTGACGGTGGCCGCACAGATGGCGACGACGGCGATCACGTGCAGGATCACAGCCACCGCGTAGACGGCAGTCCAGAACTGCGCCAGGCCTGATTCCGGTGTGGCATGGTGCAGCCAGTTGAAGATGGCGATCCAGTGAAAGACCTCAATCACCTGCCACGCCAGGAACTGTGCCATTTTGGGCCGGGCCAGAATCACCAGAGGAACCAGCCACAGCACAAACTGTGGTGAGTAGACCTTGTTGGTCAGCACAAAGGCGGCCACGATCAACAGGCTCAGCTGTTCGATGGTGGGTGTTTTGGGCGCCAACAACCCGATTCCCAGAACCGCCAGGCAGCACAGGGCGAATCCGCCGTAGGCCAGTACGTTGATGGTCTCCGCGCTCAGGGTTGGTGCACCGATCTGTGGCGCGAGCGCCACGTTCCACACGTGGTACACGGAGGAGAATCCCGCTCCGCGGTCTGAGGAGAAGGACCAGAAGAAGCTCCACTGCTGGGGATCCAGCAGATAGAAGGGGAGATTGACGGCCACCCATGTACCGGCCGCGGCCAACCCGGCAGCAATCATGGGACGGAACGTGCGCGTACGGATCCCCACCACAATCAAGGCACCGAGCAACAGGAAGGGCCACAGCTTCAAGGCCGTGCCCAGCCCCAGCATGACGCCGCCCAGCACCCAGCTCTCACGCCGGAAGAACCAGATGGCTGCCACCACCGTGAGCACCGGGAACAGGTCCCAGTTGATGGCGGCAGTGGCGGCAACCGCCGGGGCCAAGGCCACCACCACGGCAAAGCGTGGGTGGACCACCAGGCGGGCCAAAATCAGGACCGTGACGATCCACACCGCCAGAAGCACTGCCACATTGACGTCAAAATATATGCTCTGAGCGGTATGTACGGATCGGTCGCCACCGATCCAGTAGGTGAACATGCCTGTCAAAGAGGCAATCACCGTTTGCAGGACCGGATACTCCAGCAGCGCATCCGGTGACACGTACGGGAAGTTTCCTTCCGCCATGCCGCGCGCACTGTACAAGAACGGGAGGTCCGAGTAGCAGGCACCGGCCATGGGCAGATCACCACGCCAGGTGATCTGGTGACAGGCCAGTCGGATCAACCAGGATGCCGCCACCGCCCACGTGGCAAAGCCCACCAGGGCCCAGGTCCAGAAGCGGGCAGTGGTGCCCAGCGGCACCCAACGGGTTTCACTCACCAGTCTGTGATCCTTGCTGCTGATCTTCCCACCAGCTCAACAACCGCGCGGTGGCTTCTTCCTGACCCAATGATCCTTCATCAAGTCGCAGTTCCAACAGGAAGTTGTAGGCCTGTCCCACGGTGCGGGACGGTCCGATGCCCAGGACTTCCATGATCTGCTGACCGTCCAGATCCGGGCGGACGGCCGCCAGTTCCTCCTGCTCGGCCAACTCCGCGATCCTGCGTTCCAGATCGTCGTAGGCATGGGCCAGGCGCTGGGACTTCCGTTTGTTGCGTGTGGTCACATCCGAGCGGGTGAGCAGGTGCAGGCGCTCCACCTGGTCCCCGGCATCACGCACGTAGCGCCGCACGGCCGAGTCCGTCCAGCCGGCCTCCCCGTATCCGTAGAACCGCATGTGCAGTTCCACCAGTCGGGTCACGGTCTTGATGGTGTCGTTGTCAAAATGCAGGGCCTTCATCCGCTTGCGCGTGATCTTGGCACCCACAACGTCGTGATGGCGGAAGGTCACCCCGCCGTCGTCGTTGAATCTCCGGGTGGCAGGCTTGCCGACGTCGTGCATCAGGGCGGCAAACCGCAGCGGGAAATCCGGTCCCGGCACGGGGCCGTCCGCAGATTCATGACCGGCTGCCTGTTCCATGACCGTCAAGGAGTGCTGGTAGACGTCCTTGTGGTGATGCGCCGAGTCCGTCTCCAACTTCAGCGCCGGAACCTCCGGAAGCACAATCTGTGCCAAGCCGGTGTCCACCATGATCTCCACCCCGCGGCGGGGATCGATCCCGTTGATCAACTTGACCAGCTCGTCCCGGACACGCTCCGCGGAGACGATCTCCAACCGGGCCGCCATCTCCGTCATGGCCGTGAGCACCTCCGGGGCCACGTCCATGCCCAATTGGGAGGCGAACCGGGCGGCACGCATCATGCGCAAGGGGTCGTCGTCGAAAGAGGATTCAGGGGTCCCGGGGGTGCGCAGAATCTTCGCGTGAAGATCCCGCACGCCGCCGTGCAGATCCACCAGTTCCAAGGAGGGCAGACGCAAGGCCATGGCGTTGACCGTGAAATCCCGGCGCACCAGGTCCTCCGCCAGCTCCGTGCCGAAAGCCACCGTGGGTTTGCGTGAGGTGGGATCGTAGGCCTCGGCACGGTACGTGGTGATCTCCAGCTGCATGTCACCGCGGCGCATGCCGATGGTGCCGAAATCCCTGCCGATCTCCCAGACCGCATCCGCCCACCCCTTGACCACGGCCAGTGTCTGATCTGGTGTGGCATCTGTGGTGAAGTCCAGATCCGTGGCCAACCGCCCCAGAAAAAGGTCCCGGACGGGCCCGCCCACCAGGGACAGATCATGACCGGCTGCCTCAAAAAGGCGCCCGGCTTCCAGGACCACATCGGGCACGGCGGAGGTATCGATCAGCTGCGTCATCGCAGCCCATCATTCCAGACCGGGCAGCCGGTCACCTTGAGGAGCCCTGCGGCAAGTACGGCTAGGCTGGTTCGCATGACTTTCCCCGTTCCCAGCGCACCCAAGAAGCGGCCGGCAGCACCGGCCGCAGCGCTGCCCACGGTGGAAGAGGTCTCTGCCGGAGGGGTCGTCGTCGATCTTGAAACCCCAGGTCACCCCGTGGCCATCATCGCCCGGATCAACCGGGGCGGACGCCTGGAATGGTGTCTGCCCAAGGGTCATCCCGAGGGGCGGGAAACGGATGCGCAGGCCGCCGTCCGTGAGATCGAGGAGGAAACCGGAATCGCCGGGGAGATCCTGTCACCGTTGGGCAGCATCGACTACTGGTTCTCCGTCTCCGGTCACCGGGTTCACAAGACCGTGCACCACTTCCTGCTGGAAGCCACGGGCGGTCACCTGACCACGGAGAATGATCCTGATCACGAGGCCGTTGATGTGGCCTGGGTCAACATGGATGACCTGGGGCGCAAGTTGTCTTTCCCCAATGAGCGGCGCATCGCCGAGATAGCGCGCGAATACATCATCCATCAGCTCTAGGCTGGTCCCCGAACTCAATGGGACTCATCGGTACGCACATCGTGGCCGAGCCGCCCCCGCCACCCTCAACGGCAACACGAAGGAGCGCACATGGCCCGCTCAGGTGCGGTTTCCAGCGCCATCATGGCTTCCGGCACGCTGGTCTCCCGCGTCCTGGGATTCATCAAGGCCATCCTTCTGGCCGTCGCCATCGGCAGCTTGTCCAACATTGCCAACATCTTTGACGTGGCCATCAACCTGCCCAACCTGATCTACGTGCTGGTGGCGGCGGGTGTGTTCAACTCGGTCCTGGTGCCACAGGTGATCAAGGCCTCCAAGAACTCCACCGACGACGGCGCCGATTACATCTCACGCTTGATGACCCTGGCCGTGATCGGTATGGCCGTGATCACGTTGGTGGTGGTGCTGCTGACCGTCCCCATCATCACCATCATGACTCCGGGGTGGGAGGCGGGCCATCGATCCCTGGCCATCACTTTCGCCTTGTTCACGCTGCCTCAGATCTTTTTCTACGGCGTCTACACGGTCATGGGCCAGGTGCTCAATGCCAAGGGTGCCTTCGGCTGGTTCATGTGGACACCGGCCCTGAACAACGTGATCGCCATTGCAGGTCTGCTGGTGTTCATTCAGCAGTTCGGCAGTTACGCCTCCGTCCAGCACGACCTTGACACCTGGACCAATGCGCAGACGTTCTGGTTGGTGGTGATCTCCACGGTGGGCGTTGCCTCCCAGGCCTTGATCCTGCTGTGGCCCCTGAGCCGCCTGGGCCTGGATCTGCGCCCCAAGTTCGGATGGCGCGGTATCGGGCTCTCCACGGCAGCCAAACTCTCCGGTTGGACCCTGGCCACCGGCGTGATCGCCAACCTGGCCTTCCTGGCACTGAGCCGAACCGCCAACATTCCGCAGGCCTACGTGAGTTCTTACCTGGAGGCGGATCCGCCCCAGGTCATTGCTGGTAACTACGCCTTGAACCAGGCCACCATGCTCTACTCGCTGCCGCACGGTGTGATTGGGCTCTCCATTGCCACGGTGCTGTTCAACACCATGGCGGCCGCGGCGGCGGAGAGAAACACCCAAGGAATCAACGCGGCCCTGTCCAAGGCCTTGCGCTATTCCGGGATCGCCAACGTGTTCTTCACAGCCTGCTTGATCGCCTACGCCGGTCCCCTGGGCATGCTGTTCTCCGGCGGGATTCAAGCATCTGGTGCAGTGGTGGGTCAGGTCGTCGTCGTGATTGCAATCGGTGCGCCGTTTTTGACCACGGCCTTCCTGTTCGGGCGCGTGTTCTACGCGCAGGAGGATGCCCGCACCCCGTTCCTGGTGCAGACCCTGATTTCGGCGCTGACCGTGGGGGCGGCCTTTGCCATCCAGCACTGGGTGGAACCCAACCGGATGGTCATGGCCATTGCCGCTTGCTACGCCGCCCAGAACATCCTCTCCACGCTGATCTACCATTTCTGGGCGGTCAAGAGGATCGGTGACTACGGTCTGGGGCAGGTTCTGGAAACGCACGTCCGCTCTTTGGGGGCGGCCATGGTGGCAGCAGGTCTGGGAACCGGTGTGCTCTATCTACTGGGTGGGTGGAGCACGGACGGATGGGCGTGGACCAGTCTGGTCACCGCACTGATCACACTTGCCGCCTGCGGAATCGTCACGGGTGTTCTGTACCTGGTCCTTCTCAAGGTCTTTGGCCTCAAGGAACTACCGGAACTCACCCGCCCGCTCACGGCACGTCTGGCCACCCGGCTCAAGCGCTGAGTTCACCGGCCAGATCCCCGGGTGAATACCACGCCGCCGGGTACACTGCCAACGTCCCCCAACACAGTCTGACCCCCCGCTGAGACCCCACACCGGGGCTGGCGAGGACACTCAACACTTCAGGAGAGCAAGTGCCCCAGCCGATCAGCCTCGGGACCGTTCTGGGCGGTCGCTACAAGGTGTTGGACGAGGTCCTCACAACTGATGAGCAGGATCACATCCTGGGTGGCCAGGACCAGATTCTGGGCCGCGAGGTCACCATCCTGGTGCCTTCCGAGCGGCACACCTCCCGCGTGGTGGAGAACGCGCGTGCCATGGCGATCGGCGCTGTGGATGCGGACCTGCACATCCTGGACCTGGGCCAGTCCGGCTCAACCACCTACCTGGTGACCTCCTTTGCCGCGCCGTCCGTGATCACGGAGGAGCTGCTCTCCGAGCCCGGCACCCTGGATGACGACACCCTCTCCGATGACATCTTTGGCCGCCCCCGTTCGGCAGGCACTGCTGGAACCTACGTGGTGGACGACGGCGAACCCGACTCCGTGGGTGAGGAAACCTCGGAAGAGTTCTTTGACCAGTGGGATGACGATGACATCGACTCCGCACCGGCTGCCCCGGAAATGGAGAAGCACCTGGGCCGCATCAAGCGCGCACCCGAGTCCTCCACGCGGGCCACGCTGTTCGACCGCGCCGCTGCCGGTCGCGGAAGCACCCCCCACAAGGCTCCCGTACGGGACACCCACCGCATTGACCCCACGTACGACGGCGACAACCGCTATGACTCCTATGAGTACGAGTACAACTCGGGGGCCAAGGCCCGCGGTACCGGCGGGGGCGCCACGGAGGCCCTGAACCGCCAGGCTGTGCGCTCCCGCAGTGAACAGTCAGGCTCCGGCTCCACCGCGGCACGTGCCACCGAACGCAAGTCCAACAAGGCCGGTGGCCTCCTGGCCTTGCTGCTGGTGCTTTTGGGTGTGCTGGCTCTGGGTGCCGTGCTGGTGTTCGGCGGCCTGGGCAATTTGTTCACCGGTGGCGAGGGCTCGGAGGACTCCACGGCGGCAGCCACCGATCAAGCCACTGAGCAGACTGTGACGGCCACCCCGGTCTCTGCGCTGCGCCTGGTTCCGGACAACCCCACCTTGATGGCAGACCAGGACGGCACCCTGGAACAGGTCATTGACCAGGATCCGGCCACCACATGGGTCAGCTACGGGTTCAGCAGCCCTGACTTCAGCCAACTGGTGAGCTCGGTCAGTTTGGCGGTGCGCTTTGAGGAGCCCACTGTGATGAACCAGGTTTCCATCACCCAGGAATCCGGGACCGGCGGCTCCTTCACGGTGTACGTGGCGGATGAACCCTCTTTGGACAACGCCACGGAGGTGGGCCAGGGAACCTTCCAGGGTCAGCAGTCCACCGTGGAGCTGGGGGATGCCGCCCGGGACAGCGAACACCAGTACCTGATCGTGGAGTGGACCGAGCTGCCCACCTTGACCCAGCCCATTGCGGGATACAACTACGGTCTGCGCATCGGGGACATCAACGTCACCTGACATGGGCCTGTGACGCCGCATGACCCCCCGTGGGCGTGCCGGCAGCTTGGTGGAATACCTGGCAACCCCTGGGGGTTGAGCACCCATGGAAGCTCAATTTCGGACAACCACGGAAGAAGGCCACGCAACGTGAGCACGGATTTCATCCCGGCCCTGAAACTCGACCTGGGAGCAACACCCCCCGGTCAGACCCAGTCAGCCGCCTCTGCTGAGGCAGCGGGAGAGTCAGAAATTCACGACGTCGTGATCGTGGGCTCAGGTCCTGCCGGTTACACCGCTGCGATCTACACGGCCCGAGCCCACCTGAACCCGGTTGTCCTGGCAGGCTCCGTCACGGCTGGCGGGGATCTGATGAACACCACCGAGGTGGAGAACTACCCCGGGTTCACGGACGGCATCATGGGTCCGGAGCTGATGAGCACCATGGAGGCCCAGGCCGAGCGCTTTGGTGCAGACATCCGTTACGAGGACGCCATCAAGCTGGACCTGGCCGGTGAGATCAAGGAGATCACGGTGGAGGGTGGCCAGGTGCTGCGCGCCAAGGCCGTCATCCTGGCCACTGGCTCGGCCTACCGTGAGTTGGGCCTGGAGGACGAGAAGCGCTTGTCCGGCCACGGTGTTTCCTGGTGCGCCACCTGTGACGGGTTCTTCTTCAAGGGCCAGAACATTGCCGTGGTGGGCGGCGGGGACTCCGCCATCGAGGAGGCCACGTTCTTGACCAAGTTCGCGGACAAGGTGACCTTGATCCACCGTCGGGATGAATTCCGTGCATCCGAGATCATGCAGAAGCGTGCCTTTGACGATCCCAAGATCGAGATCCTGTGGAACAAGCAGGTCATCGGCATCTCCGGTGAAGCCAAGGTGGAGGAACTGAGCCTTGAGGACACCGTGACCGGTGAAGTCAGCCCCTTGGCCGTGACGGGATTGTTCGTGGCCATCGGTTCGGACCCACGGACGGCTTTGTTCAAGGACCAGGTGGAGATCACCCCGGACGGCACGGTGGCCGTGCAGGGGCGCTCTTCCAAGACCTCCCTGCCGGGCGTTTTTGCCGCCGGTGACGTTCTGGATCCCACCTACCGCCAGGCCATCACAGCAGCCGGTTCCGGCTGTGTGGCTGCCATCGACGTCGAGCACTATCTGGCCGGCCACGGCGCCTGAGCGCCTGCCACCCATCCACTGACCAAGCCATCCCGTATTGAAAGGAGCTCCCATGAGCACCATTGACGTCACCACCAGTGAGTTCGAGGCCGAAGTCCTGAACTCGGACAAGCCCGTGATCGTGGACTTCTGGGCTGAGTGGTGCGGTCCCTGCCGCATGGTGGGCCCGGTCCTGGAAGCCATCTCCGATGAACACGCTGATTCCGTCAAGGTGGTCAAGGTCAACGTGGATGACAACCAGGAGATCGCTGCCAAGTACGGCATCACCTCCATCCCGGCCGTGTACCTGTTCAATGACGGCAAGGTGCAGAAGCAGAGCATCGGCGCCAAGCCCAAGGCGGCACTGGAGAAAGAATTCGCTGATTACCTGGGCAGTGAGTGACCCCATTCACCGAGTGCCCGCATGAGCACAACAGTTGCATTGCGATTACTTGTGAGTAAAGCAATGTGAGCACCCGGAACCCCGGCCCCGTGTACCTTTACGGGTCGGGGTTCCCCCGTTGAAGGAGCCCAACTCTCACAAACAGCACCCTTAGTGTTTGGGGAGAGTACAGTTCCACTATCGGTCTCACATCCGTGAGAACACCGTCTGACCACTGATCGCATCACGAGGCACCACACAACATGTCCGAAGACATCACCCAGCCGTTGTTGCACGGCATGAATGACCGCCGCGTTGTTGGACTGCGCGAAAGACTCGTTCGCACGGGCGCAGCAGGCGCCCACCTGGATCCCCGTGATGTCACCACCCCCGCAGCTTTTGACGACGACGTCGACACCGCCGTGCGTGCCTTCCAGCAGACCCACGGCCTGGTGATCGACGGCGTGGTGGGCCCGGAAACGGAACGTCGGCTCAATGAGGCCCAGTACTCCCTGGGTGATCGAAACCTGCAGTGGGATCAGCAAGAACCCATGCGCGGGGACGACGTCGAACGTCTTCAAGAGAACCTTTCCCTGTTGGGTCTCTACTACGGGCACCTGACCGGGACCTTTGACCAGAAAACACATCACGCGGTGGTGGAACTTCAGCAGAGCCTGGGGCTGGAAAGCAACGGTGTGGTGAATCATCAGACCATTGCCGCTCTGGCAAGGGTGAACAAGAAGATTTCCGATTCCAAGGCGTTCTCTTTACGGGATTATCACCGGCTTGAGCGATCCTCGGATGCGATCCGTTCTCAAAAGATCATTTTGGTTCCGGCCATGCACACGGAAGCTCCGGTGATCCCCAGTGGCGCTCCCGATGGTTACCGTGAAACTGCCAAGCGCATCACCACGGATGTTGCAGTACGCACCCACGAGTTGCTGCGGGAAGTCGGCGCCACACCGGTCTTGGTGTCCAAGGAACCTATTGCGGACCGGCACGGTACACAGATCGAGGTTCAGCCCAACATCAGGGAAGCCTTGGACTCCACACGAGACGCTGTGGTTGTTGTGCTGGACTGCGACTGGAATGCCTCTCCGGCTGCCCACGGGGCTTCCGTGTTCTATTGGGGCGATGCAGACCGTGGAGGTGCCACCTTGTCACCGATCGGGCAGCGTGGAGCCACGCTGACACTGCGGGAGATCGTGGCTCGTACCGGAGCACTTGACTTGGGTGCCCACGGACGTCAGTGGGGATTGCTGCGCCTCAACACGGCGCCCACGTTCTCCGTGGATTTGGGCTACATCTCCAATCAGGCTGAACTGAGTCGCCTGGAGAATGCTGAGTACCGCAGCCATCTGGCCAACGCCGTGGTGATCGGCCTCCAGCGGATGTATCTCCAAGCTGCTGATGACTTGCCCACCGGCACCATGAGTGCCGTTGACTTGGCTCGCGAGCTTGCTCGTCGACCCCAGCAGTAAACCTAGTCAGGTTTCACGTGAAACGGCCCGGAACACATGGTGTTCCGGGCCGTTTTGCTTGCTGGTGCGCCAGCGGGATCAGTCCTGGGTCTCCGGCAATCCTTGCGGATCCAAGACTGAGATGATGCGGTTCAGGTCCGCCACAGAGGCGAACTCAATCATCATGCGACCCTTCCTGGCCCCTAGGTTGATTTTCACAGTGGTGTCCAACTTGTCTGAGAAGGCATCGGCAATGTAGTCCAAACGCTCCCGATGCCGTTCTTGAGTAGCGGCACTGCGGCGAACCGCAGGCTTTCGGCTTTTGTTCAACGTGACAGCTTCTTCCGTGGCGCGAACTGAAAGTCCCTCCGCCACAATTCGCTGCGCCAGACGCTCCATCTCCGCAGGATCCTCAAGGGACAAGAGAGCACGTGCGTGCCCAGCAGAGAGCACACCGGCAGCCACTCGGCGTTGAACCAAGGCCGGCAGACGCAGCAGGCGCAAGGTGTTGCTGATCTGCGGACGAGAACGCCCAATTCTGCGGGACAGCTCTTCCTGAGAGGCGCCGAATTCTTCCAAGAGCTGCTGGTATGCGGCTGCCTCCTCCAGCGGATTCAACTGAGAACGATGCAGATTCTCCAACAGTGCGTCACGGAGCAGGTCATCGTCGCTGGTTTCACGAACAATGGCTGGGATGGTCTCTAGCCCTGCACGCTGAGTGGCCCTCCAACGCCGCTCACCCATGACCAACTCGTACTTGGGGCCCTCCGTTTCACGTGAAACACGGACCACTACAGGCTGCAGCACGCCCAGTTCACCGATGGAATAAGCCAGCTCGGCCAGTTCGTCTTCGTCAAAGACTTGTCTAGGCTGTTTGCGGTTCGGGTGGATGTCCTTGACGTTCAATTCCGCAAAACTGGCCCCGGGCACGAGCTGCAGCTCAGCAGCAGTGTCGGGTTCAACCCCAACGGCGCCGGTGTCCGCACCCGACGCACCATCAGGCGCTGCAATGACGTCACTCGGGTCAGGGACCGACTCAGAGGACATTGGGGCGGTCGCCGTTTCACGTGAAACGCCACGCGAATCCACAGTCTCAGGCGGTGTCTCAACCGACCAGTCAGAGACAACATTCTTAGGCGACTCTGTCACGGCCTGTTCGCCAGCGTTTGTTCCGCTCGGCCCTGGCGTGAAGAACATGTCGGATGGTCGCTGTGTGGCAGAGTTCCTGGCTGCGACCCCCATGTCCATGCGTGCCTTCATGGCCTTTTGCCGTGCCTCAGCGCTGACGGTCCGCTTCCTGGACTTGGGTGTTTCACGTGAAACCGTGTCCTCAGTTTCGGCAGGAGAAACCTTGGCTGCGGTCTCGGCACTCGACTTTGACGCTTTAGCACTGGATGAAGCCTTCTTCTTGCCCTTCTTGGGGCCAGTGGTCGGCTGTTTCCGACTGCTTTGGGGGCCGGGTGTACTGTTGGACGCCTCATTGGCCACGGCATCTACAGCAGGGGTGGACCGTTCCATACTGCGTGGCTCAGCGTTGACTGTCTGACGTGAGTTCACCGGCGAGCCACTGGACGCATCGATTGCAACGGACGCTTCACGTAAAACGGGCGTCCCGGACCGTTCCGACGCCTCGGAACCATGATCCTGAGCTTCTGTACTGACCTCCCGGGGAGTCTCCGTCGGTGCACTGGGAATGAGTGCCCCCAGTCCTCGTCCCAAACCTCTGCGTCGCTCTGCCATCTTGTGCTCCCGTCCAGTAGACAATCTGCATCATTCTACGTTGGAGGGCTCACTCGAATGGTGCGTTTCACGTGAAACATCCGACCCAACAACCTGCTCACTTCGGACAGAAAGCAATGGCCCCGTTTCACGTGAAACGGGGCCATGATGGGCGCTCAAGTACTCAGATCATCACGGATCCTGTCACGACGACGCGCCCCGTTCAGCAATCTCAGCAGCAGCCTCCAAATAGGCCAAAGCACCCGTGGACTGGGGATCGTAGGTGATCACGGACTGCTGGTAGCTGGGAGCTTCAGAGATCCTGACGGAACGCGGAATCATGGTCTGCAAGACCTTTTCAGGGAAGTGGCTGCGCACTTCCTCGGCCACCTGGGAGGCCAGATTGGTGCGGCCGTCGTACATAGTCATCATGATGGTGGAAACCTCAAGCTCCGGGTTGAGGTGCTTCTGGATCATGGTGATGTTGTTCAACAGCTGGCTCAATCCTTCCAGTGCGTAGTACTCACACTGAATGGGAATCAGGACCTCGGTGGCTGCCACAAAAGCGTTGATGGTCAGCAGCCCCAAGCTGGGCGGGCAGTCGATGAACACGTAGTCCAAGCGCTCCAGGCCGGCAGCTTCACGGTCCTTCTGGTATTGCGCAATGGCCCGAGACAACCGTTGTTCGCGGGCCACCATGGAGACCAGTTCAATCTCCGCACCTGCCAAGTCAATGGTGGCCGGTGCAACAAACAGACGGTCAGTCTCTGGGGAGGCCACCACCACGTCGTTTAAGGGCATCTCGTCCACCAACACGTCATAGGTGCTGTCCACCTCCGTGGTGTGGGGGACGCCCAGTGCGGTGGAGGCATTGCCCTGTGGATCGTTGTCGATCACCAGTACGTTCTGACCATGCTTGGCCAGTGCCACCGCAAGGTTCACGGACGTACTGGTCTTGCCCACCCCGCCCTTCTGGTTGCTGATGGTGAAGATCCGGGTGCGCTCCGGGGACCTCACGTTCAGATTCTGCAACCGTTCCCGGCGCTGATTCTCCTCCATGAGCTTCCTCCCGAGCGGGCTGTCTCCCGCGGTGTGCTGCAATGATGCTGTGGTGGGTTTGGGTTCGCGCACCGTGGTTCTGGCACGGTCGGGAACCATGGGCTCAGCTGAACCAGCGGGATCAGGTGGCATTCCAACGTCTGCAGCCCCGCGCTGCTGGTGCCTTGACATCAATGAGCCTCCATTGGTTCATATGTGACGTAGATCACTTTTGATCTGAATCTTCAGACCAGCCGGCTCCACCCTACCCGTTGGGTTTTGGTGGATGTCCCCGGCACGTGCGGTCACAGGCTGAGACGCACAACGGTGGTGGGTTCCGTCAACAGTTCCGCCCCCATTGTCAGGATCTCCGTGTCCTGGACCTTCCACCGCTTCAGAGATTTGCGGGCCTTGTCGATCTCTTCGGCAGCGCTGCGTCCCTTCAGAGCCAGCAACTGCCCGTGACCGTTGAGCAGGGGGAGGGTGATGTCCACAAGCCCGGAGAGTGCGGAGACCGCCCGTGCCGTGACCACGTCGATCTCATCCACCTGTTCCTTGGCCTGCTCCCCACGCGCACGCAAGATCCTCACATTGCTCAGCTGCAGGTCATCCACCACTTCCTGCAGCCACACCACTCGCCGTTCCAAGGGTTCGATCAGCGTGAAGTGAGCGTCGGGACGCGCCAGGGCAAGACACAACCCTGGCAGTCCCGCACCGGATCCGACGTCGGCAATGCGCGCGGTATCCGGAATCAGTTCCTGCACCACGGCGCAGTTGAGAACGTGGCGCTCCCACAGCCGCGGTACCTCCCGCGGTCCGATCAGACCGCGGACAATTCCCGACGACGCCAGGTGCGCCACGTAACGCTTGGCCAAGGGCAGTCGGTCGACAAAGAGCTCCTCGGCTGCCGCCAGTGCATCTCCCTCAAGAACCGGTGGCTGTTGAGGCTCGGGGGCGCGGCGCTGTGAATCGGAGATGGTGTCCATGATCTGTTCAGCTCTCTGTGTGCGTTCCTGTTGGGGGAAACCTCAGTTCTGAACAGTCACCACAATGTGGCGGTTGGCCCCTTCACCTTCGGACTCGGAATGCAGCCCGGCCTCGGCAACGACGTCGTGAACAATCTTGCGCTCGTACGGTGACAGCGGGTCCAGGTGGATGCCCTCTCCGGTGGAGCGGGCCTCCTCCACAGCCTTCATGGCCATGTCCCTCAGCTTCTCCGCCCGCTGTGCCCGGTGCCCGGCAATGTCCAGCACCAGGCGGCTGCGGTGCTCCGTGGTGGCCAGCACTGCAAGTCGAACCAGTTCCTGCAGAGAGTCCAGGACTTCACCGTTGGAGCCCACCAGGATGTTGAGGTCCTCGGAAGATTCGTCCTCGGTCAGTACGGAAAGGTAGGTCCGGCCGTTGCGGACCTCGATGTCGATGTCCCCGTCCAGATCCGCCAGGTCCAGCAACTCTTCCAGGTAGTCCGCTGCCACCTCGCCCTCCTCCACCAGAGGGTCCAGGGCGTCGTCGTCGGTGGCGTCTGTGGCAGCAGGGACCGACTGGTCCTGGGCGGAGGACTCTGCCGGAACCTCCACGTCAGCGGCCACGGCCGCCGCATCCACGTGCTGCCCTGGCTGTACGTCACTCACGTCAGTGGTTTCGGCGGCAACTTCTGAGGCGTTCTCACTCATGGGGACTCCTTGTGAACTGTGCGTGGCCCGTGGCCCAGGCCAACGGGGATGTGGTCAAGGGCGGGAGCCTTGCTCCGCGCGACCACCTACTTCTTCTTGAGGGCGGAGGAACCGGATCCACCGCGCTTGCGCGGTTTGTTGGCCGGATTGCCAGAGGTGTTCTGCGGGGTCTCCACCACCTGCTGGTCCTGGCCCGTGACGTCCTCGGCCGTGCCATCCACAACCTCACCGGCAGCAGGCTGGTTCTGCTGACCCTGGCCCTTCTTGGCCTGGGCCTTCTGGCGCTTCTTGCTCATGGGCTGCTGACGCTGACCGGCAGCCGCCTTGGCACGAGCTTCCTCGACCTCGGCCTCGTGCTCTTCCTTGGTCTTGCCCATGGGCGGCAGGCCCTTGGCGGCGCGACGTTCATTGAGCTCACGCTCGGCCTGAGAACCCGGAGTGGGGTTGCGGCGGATCATCCAGTACTGCTGACCCATGGACCACAGGTTGGACACGGTCCAGTAGATCAGCACACCGATCGGGAAGTTGATGCCCGTGATGGCAAAGATGATCGGGAAAATGTAGATGATCATCTGCTGCTGGCGGTACATGGGCGACTGCTTGGTCGCCTCGGACACGTTCTTGCCCGCCAACTGCTTCTGGGAGATGAACATGGTCACGGTCATGGCGATCACCAGAACCACGGCAATGATCACCGTGGAGGTGTGGTTACCATCGCCCGGGGCGCGCAGCGTGGAGAACAGCGGGGCGCCGAACAGGGTGCCGTCGTTGAACTGATGGATCATCTGGGCGTTGAGCACCAGGATGCCCTCGTCGCGCTCGGCGGCACCGCGCACGCCGTTGAGCACCTGGAACAGACCAAAGAAGATCGGCATCTGAGCCAGGATCGGCAGACAGGAGGCCAACGGGTTGACGTTGTGCTTCTTGTAGAGGGCCATCTGCTCCTGGGCCATGGCCTGGCGGGAGACCTGGTCAGTCTTGCCCTTGTACTTGGCCTGCAACTTGGCCATCTCAGGCTGGATGACCTGCATGCCGCGCATGGAACGGATCTGCTTCATGAACAGCGGGATGGTCAGGGTTCGCATGACCAAGGTCAGGCCCACAATGGACAGCACCCAGGTCCAACCGCTGGCCGGGTCCATGCCAATGGCGGTGAAGGCCGAGTGGAAGACCCACAGCACGGCAGACACGGCCCATTTGAAGGGCCAAAGAATCAGATCGAAAAAGTTCATGGTTCATCTCCTTGGGCCACATCCGGCAGCCCGTCAAGAAACTTGAGGCTCTGCCGGGGAACTCTGCCGCGTCGTGTGATCAGCGGGGCTCGAGGATGCAGCCGGGGCGAATGAGGCCAGCAGTCGTGCTAGGTCCTCGGGGGTGGGGTGGTTCAACAACACGATCTTGGGCAGCTGCTCCACGGAGGTGAACGGCCGCCCGCCGTCGGGAACTCTGTCGATTCCGCCGGTTGCCCACGGGTGGCAACGCAGCAGTCTGCGCACTGTCAGTCCCAGTCCACGCAGTGCTCCGTGCCGGGTCAGGGACTCCAGGCCGTAGGCCGAGCAGGTGGGGAAGTGTTTGCACACGTCCCCGTACAGCGGTGAGACCAGCGCGCGGTACACCTTCAGACCGGCGATCAACAGGTTCTGCGGCAGCAACCACAGGATCTGGAAGGCGTTGTTGGGGTGAACGAATTCCGAGGGTGCGGCGTCGAACAAGTCTTGGGAGGATTCGTGCTGCCGGCCGGCAACCCCGTGGTGGTGGCGCGGCTCAGTCATGGCTGCCACCTGCAAATGCTTTGGTGTGTGCTTTGGCCCATGCCGAGTTCCAGTCACCGGAGAGTTGGCTGAAAGTGGCGTGTGCAGATGGCGGCAGGGCACGGACCACGACGTCGTACCCGGCGGGGTGGGTCTGCAAGCTCTGTTCCACCAGGGAACGCAGACGGCGCTTGACCTTGTTGCGGGTCACGGCGTTGCCCACGGCCTTGGAGACCACGAACCCGGCACGAACTGGTTGCTGTGACGCGGTGGGGTGTACGTAGACGACAACGTTCCGGCGACCCTGGCGGGCCCCGGAACGTGTGGTCGCTGCGAAGAGCGTGGACGTGCGCATCCTGTGCTGTGAAGGAAGCACGCGCTCACCCCTTGTGGATTGTGGTCGAACACCTCACCCCAGTATCGCCGGACTCCCTGGGAACCGGCGAACCCTCAGGTGAGGGACGAACGATCTCAGGCAGAGAGGGAGGCGCGGCCCTTGGAACGGCGGGCAGCCAGGATGGCGCGGCCGGCGCGGGTGCGCATGCGGGCACGGAAGCCGTGCTTCTTGGCACGACGACGGTTGTTCGGCTGGAAAGTGCGCTTGCTCATGGTGTTACTCCCGAAAAAGGAAGGGTGAACGGTTCAACGCGGTGATTGGGGCACACAGCCGAAGATCCAAGGAACTGGCGCGCAGCCACCCGCTCATCCGCTGAGCCGGTCCACCTTTGCGGTGGTCAAGTGGGATGTGTCCCCGGCGACCGCGGATCAATGTACGGGCGCAATGCAGACACAAGACTGCCCAAGTCTAGGGAGTACAAGGGGTCCGGTCAACTGCGCGTGAGCTAAATCGCCTTGCAGTCGCCAGATGTTCTCCGGGTTGCCCACAGCTGTGCACGGTTGCGAAAAATTCTTGTGGATAACCCCAGCCGCCCGCATCCCAACGACGGCGCGGGAGCAAGCGTGTAACTACAAAAGTGTAGTTCCATTCTGCCCTGTTTTTTCACTAGGAGCACCCTCGGCTGGTGCTCTAGGCTGACGTTCGCGTCCCGCCCCCCAACGCGATATCCACCGCTGTGAACAACTCTGTGGAAATCGGGGCACATGCCACCGACCGGAGAGATCCGGCACGCCGACTAGAGAGTCCCGGAGCCCACCGCAGTGAGTCTTCAGCAAAACCCCGTGCTCGACACTCAGTGGGCGCAATGCATGGAGGCCCTGACCGCAGATCCTGACGTCAGCGCACGTCACCGCGGATTTTTGGGTCTTGCTCAGCCACGTGGACTGATGGGCACCACCTTGTTGGTGGCTGTGCCCAACGAACTCACCCGTGAAGTTTTCCAATCCACCATTGCCGTGGCCGTCAACCGCGCGGTGACCCGAGTGTTCGGAGCGGACACCCTGATGGCCGTGGTGGTGGACACGGAGTTGGCGGAAACCCCCACCAGCGCGCCGACGCGAACCGAGTCTTCCGCACCGTCCCTGCCTCCTTTTGAGGAACTGGAGGCGGAGCGCGGTCTCTCCAGCGCCCAGTCCCTCAGAACTGCCGAACCTGTGGCTGCTCAACCGCAGACCCCCGTTGCACAGCACGCACCGGAACACGGTGGACCTGAGGCCGAGTCCAGCGAGCCTGCTTCACCGGCCGCCACGACTCCGGCCGCGCCTGTGGCCTCGGCCAGTCCGGTGGCCTCGGCCGACTCCGTGACCCTGGCTGCTCCATCGAGCCAGGCCACCCCGCGCACTGATGCCGAGGATCACGGAACGGCCACCGCGGAAACCGCGAAATGGAACTCCTCGGCCCGACTGAACCCCAAGTACATCTTTGAGACCTTTGTGATCGGTCAGTCCAACCGGTTCGCCCACGCCGCAGCCTTTGCCGTGGCGGAGACCCCGGCCAAGGCCTACAACCCACTGTTCATCTACGGGGATTCCGGCTTGGGCAAGACCCACCTGCTGCACGCGATCGGGCACTACGGCAAGCGGCTCTATCCGGAGATGCGGGTGCGCTATGTGAACTCGGAGGAGTTCACCAATGACTTCATCAACTCGATCCGCGATGACGAGGGGTCTTCCTTCAAGGAGATCTACCGCAACGTGGACATGTTGTTGATTGACGACATCCAGTTCCTGGCCGGCAAGGAGCACACCCAGGAGGAGTTCTTCCACACCTTCAACTCCTTGCACAATCACGAGAAGCAGATCGTGATCACCTCGGACATGCCGCCCAAGCAGCTCACGGGTTTTGCCGACCGCATGCGCTCACGCTTCGAGTGGGGTCTGATCACGGACGTCCAGCCCCCGGAGCTGGAGACCCGTATTGCAATTCTGCGCAAGAAGGCTGATGCGGACGGGATGAAGGCCTCCCCGGAGGTCCTGGAGTACATCGCGTCCCACATCTCCACCAACATCCGAGAGTTGGAGGGCGCGTTGATCCGCGTGACCGCCTTTGCCTCCTTGAACAAGCAGGAGGTGGATCTTCCGCTGGCGGAACTGGTTCTCAAGGACCTGATCACTGACGACGACGGTGGCGAGATCACGGCTGCCACCATCCTGGGGCAGACCGCGGCGTACTTTGACATCTCCTTGGACGAGCTGAAGTCCAAGTCCCGGACCAGGACCCTGGTGACGGCACGCCAGATCGCCATGTACCTGCTGCGTGAACTCACGGACATGTCCCTGCCCAAGATCGGCCAGGAGTTGGGCGGACGCGACCACACCACGGTCATGCACGCTGACCGCAAGATTCGCACTCTGATGGCTGAGCGGCGCCAGATCTTCAACCAAGTGACCGAGTTGACCAACCGGATCAAGCAGCAGCAGCGCACCGGATGATGCGCGGGTGACCGGATCCAGCCCCGGGAGTGACTCACACGAGGCCGCTCCCGGGGCTTTTCCACACCCTGATCTTCACGACGACGTGCAGTGGAAGTTTTGTAATCACAAGAAGTTGGGGCGCTGTGGACCGCCTGTGCACGGAGCACAATCACCAACTGTGGACAACTCTGTGGAGAACTCCCAAGCTTCCGTGGACAACACGTCATCAGCGGTGGAGTGGATGTGGAGACTGCCGTAATGACAAGGATGTTCTTCCACTGCAACCGTGGCGATCGGTGGATGCAGAACCACAAGAAACCCACAAGCAGATCAGCCCCAGGACGGACTCAAAGGCGGTTTTCCACATCTTCCACAGGGGTTATTAACACTCCTACCTACTTTTTCTTCACGCCGAACAACGTTTGGACTCCTGCCTGCGTGGCTCTGTAATTACACGAATCCGCCGCGCCCTGTTGCCGTGAACGCATCAGGGCAACATCCACAGCCAATGCACTCCGGATGGCTCAAACACACCAGCGCCGATAGCATGCTGTAGTTGTGCGTGCGGTCGTAGAACGCATGACAGGTGCGAACGAAAGGCTGCCACCCCGTGAAGTTCTCTGTGGAACGTGACGTCCTGGCCGAGGCCGTGACCTGGACTGCCCGGTCCCTGTCTCCCCGTCCCCCGGTTCCTGTGCTCTCCGGGCTGTTGTTGAAGGCTGAAGCAGGTCAGGTGTCCCTGGCCGGTTTTGACTACGAGATCTCTTCCCGGGTCTCGATCGATGCCCAGATCGAAGAAGAGGGAACCACCTTGGTCTCCGGCCGCCTGCTAGCAGACATTTGCCGTTCCTTGCCGTCAGCTCCCGTGGATGTGGTGGCTGAGGAGGGCAAGCTGACCTTGACCTGCCGTTCCTCCCGGTTCAACCTGGCAGCCATGCCGGTGGAGGAGTACCCGGAACTGCCCGGTCTGCCGGACGTTTCCGGTGTGGTGGACGGTGGTGAGTTCGCCCAGGCCGTGGCGCAGGTCAACATTGCAGCCTCCAAGGACGACACCTTGCCGATCCTCACCGGTGTGCGGGTGGAGATCGACGGCGAACGCATGACGCTGTTGGCCACGGACCGTTACCGCCTGGCCATGCGTGAGCTCACCTGGCGCCCGGGGTCTTCCTCCATGCAGACCTCCGCCCTGGTCAAGGCCAAGACCCTCAATGACATTGCCAAGACCTTGGGTCCTGCCGGTGATCTGAACATCGCGCTGTCCGATTCCGCCGAACTGGTGGGCTTTGAATCTGGTGGGCGGCGTACGACGTCGTTGTTGATTGACGGCGAGTACCCCAAGATCAGGTCCCTGTTCCCGGAATCCACCCCCATCACCGCCTCGGTCAAGACCACCGAACTGGTGGAAGCCGTGCGGCGTGTGTCCCTGGTGGCTGAGCGCAACACCCCGGTACGTCTGACGTTCACGGAAGGTCAGGTGGCCTTGGACGCCGGCACCGGTGAGGATGCTCAGGCATCCGAAATCATCGAGGCCAACCTGCAGGGCGAGGACATCACGGTGGCCTTCAACCCCACCTACCTCTCCGAGGGTCTGCACGCCTTTGGTTCGGACTATGTGCGGTTCTCCTTCACCGCCCCGCCCAAGCCGGCCGTGCTTTCCGCGCAGGCCGAGGCAGACGGTGAGGACCGGGATGACTACCGGTACCTGTTGATGCCGGTGCGCCTGCCCAACTCGTGATCGCCCAGCGTGCATCTTGAGTCGCTGGCTCTGCAGGACTTCCGCACCTACGAGTCCCTGAACCTGGAGCTGACCCCCGGCATCACAGTGTTCCTGGGTTCCAACGGAGTGGGCAAGACCAACATTGTGGAGGCCGTGGACTACGCCGCCACGTTGGGTTCTCACAGGGTTTCCACCACGGCTCCCATGATCCACATGGGAGCTCAACGGGCCGTGATCCGTGCTGGGGTCCGGCGGGCCACACACCGCACCACCTTGGAATTCGCCCTGGAATCGGGCAAGGCCAACACGGTGGCCATCAACCGTGGAGCCCCCACTCGTGCACGTGATGCCCTGGGGACGGTGCACACCGTGCTGTTCTCCCCGGAGGACCTGTCCCTGATCAAGGGGGATCCCTCCCACCGGAGGAACTTCCTGGATGACCTGGCCACTTCCATGCGCCCGTTTCTGGCGGGAGTCCGCGCTGACTACGACAAATCCGTCAAGCAGCGCAATGCGTTGTTGAAATCCGCCCGAGCTGCCGGACGGATCACGGAGGCGCATCTGGCCACCCTGGCTGCCTGGAACGATCAACTGGCAACCACAGGCGCACAGATCCTCTATGCCCGGATCCAACTGATCAAGGCATTGGAACCGGAGGTGCACCGTGCCTACGCCCAGTTGGCTGAGGGGCCACGTCTGCCAACTCTGCAGTACCGATCGCAGGTGGTGCCGGCGGAGGCGGAGGGCCGGGTGGAAAACCTGGAGCATCTGAGTGTGGCGCAGCTGCGCGGGTTGATGCTCACGGCCTGTGATCAGATGCGGGACCGGGAGATCGAGCGGGCATCTTCCCTGGTGGGGCCCCACAGGGATGAACTCGAACTGACCCTTGGTCAACTGCCGGCCCGTGGCTATGCCTCCCACGGGGAGATGTGGTCCTACGCCTTGGCCCTGCGTCTGGGCTCCTGGTACGTGCACCTGGATGACGACCGCACGGAGGGTGCCTCCCCCATCCTGATCCTGGATGACGTGTTTGCGGAACTGGACGCCCGGCGTCGTGATCGGTTGGCCCAGGCCGTTGCCGGAGCCGAGCAGGTTCTGGTGACCGCAGCCGTTGATGCGGACGTCCCGCAGGCATTGCGGGAGGACCAGCGTCCAGTGACCGTTGTTCGGGTGACCCCGGGTCAGGCCGTGTTGACCGGTCCCGGCCACGACGCCGCCGTTGGCCGTGCACCTGATGTGGAAACTGATCCGGGGGCTGGGGAACTGAGATGACCACCCACCCGGATCCTTTTGAACCATCCGAGGTGATGGACCACATCCAGGCCGCTGAATCGGATGAGGCCGAGCTGAACGTGGTGCACATTGCGGATGAGGTGGATGCGGCTGCTGCTGCGTTGACCCGGATGCGCCACGCTGCAGAGGCCCGCGGCCAGGGCAGGCTCTACGGAGCTGCAGCCAAGGCGAACCTGCGGCAGTTCGGGGCAGCCATGGATGCGCGTACCGCCACACCCGTACGCCGGGGGGAGGAACAGACCGATCCGCGCCAGCTGGGTGGCTACTCCGGTTCGGGTACCTCCCGGCGTGACCCGCAGGGCGTGGGATCGGTGATGAGCAAGTTCGTGGCCGGACGCGGATGGCGCACCCCCATCAACGTGTGGTCCGTGATGGAGAAGTGGCCGCAGATCGTGGGCTCCTACGTGGCGCAGAACTGCACTCCGGTGACTTTTGAGGACACCGTGCTCACCGTCAGGTGCTCATCCACGGCACAGGCCACCAACCTACGGATGATGCAGTCCCAGATCCTGAAGAAAATCGAATCGGAGTTGGGCAGTGGAATCGTGACCCGTCTTGAGGTCCACGGCCCCGTGGCACCCAGTTGGAAGCACGGTCGGCGCACCGTCCGTGGACGCGGTCCCCGCGACACCTACGGGTGAGCCGTCCGGGACCGGAAGCACCACCATTCGTTCTGATTCGCTGAAGCCGTGCGTGGCTGACAGACCGCCTGGGAACCTTGGGAACGGCTGGGGACACAGGTGGCCGGTGGCAAATCGCTCCAATGCCCGATTTTTGCCCGCTAAGGGCCATTCCATGCTCGATCTGACGCTCTGATCCGCGTGAATCCGGTAAGATGAACCCAGATCAGAAACCCGCATGAAGCGCACGTGGCACAGGTCCTCAACCAGAGGGGCATCCCGTGCGATTTTTGTGCCTCCCGGTCATCACTGAAACCGTGGGCCGGCACGCGATTCGTCGTCGTGCCTGTCCCGGGTGAGCCGGGTGCAACTCCAGGAGGAACCAAAAGCTCGTGGCAGAAGAGCAGAGCTCGAACAGCGGTTACGGCGCCAGTGACATCACTGTCCTGGAAGGCCTGGAAGCGGTTCGCAAGCGCCCTGGCATGTACATCGGATCCACAGGCCCCCGTGGTCTGCACCACCTGGTGTATGAGGTCATCGACAACTCCGTGGATGAGGCCCTGGCCGGGTACTGCGACCACATCGAGGTGGCGCTGCAAGCCGACGGCGGCGTTCGCGTCACGGACAACGGCCGTGGCATCCCGGTGGACATGCACCCCACGGAAGGCAAACCCACCGTTGAGGTGGTCATGACCATCCTGCACGCCGGCGGCAAGTTCGGCGGCGGTGGATACGCGGTTTCCGGCGGTCTGCACGGTGTGGGCATCTCCGTGGTCAACGCCCTGTCCAAGCGCGTGGAGACCGAAGTCCGGCGCCAGGGCAACGCGTGGCGGATGACCTTTGCCAACGGCGGTGTCCCCCAGGGGGAAATCGTCAAGGGCGAGGAGACCGAGGCCACCGGAACCACCCAGACGTTCTGGGCCGATCCGGAGATCTTTGAAACCGTCGAGTACGACTTTGAAACCCTGCGGGCCCGGTTTCAGCAGATGGCCTTCCTGAACAAGGGCCTGCGGATCACCCTCACCGACCAGCGTGCGTTGGATGACTCCGGGGACGAGGTTGCCGGTGAGAAGCGCGTGGAGATCACCGCTGAAGCGGTTGCCGATGAAATCGCGGCAGCTGACGGGCAGAGCTCGGACGGTTCCGGTGACACCGCAGAGGCCGAGGTGCTCAACAAGGTGGGGGTCACCGCTGAGGGACACCGCAAGGTGGTCTACCAGTACGACGACGGCCTGCTGGACTACGTCACCTTCATCAACGACGGCAAGAAGGCCGAGCGCGTTCACGAGGACGTCATTGCCTTTGAGACCGAAGACGACGAGCGCAAGCTCTCCTTGGAAATCGCCATGCAGTGGACCACCGCCTACAGCGAGTCCGTGCACACCTACGCCAACACCATCAACACTCACGAGGGCGGCACCCACGAAGAAGGCTTCCGTGCGGCGCTGACCACGCTGATCAACCGCAAGGCCCGCGAGTTCAAACTGCTGCGGGACAAGGATGACAACCTCACCGGCGACGACGTCCGCGAGGGTCTGACCGCGGTGATCTCCGTGAAGCTCGGGGAACCGCAGTTCGAGGGTCAGACCAAGACCAAGCTGGGCAACTCTGAAGCCAAGCCGTTTGTGCAGCGTGTGGTCACGGACGAATTCGGTGACTGGCTGGAACGCAACCCGGCGGCCGGCAAGGACATCATCCGCAAGGCCATCAGTGCTTCCCAGGCGCGTCTTGCTGCGCGCAAGGCCCGTGAAACCACCCGCCGCAAGGGGCTGCTGGAATCCGGTGGAATGCCCGGCAAGCTCAAGGACTGCTCCTCCAAGGATCCGTCCCGCTCAGAGATCTATCTGGTGGAGGGTGACTCCGCAGGTGGCTCCGCCGTGCAGGGCCGCGATCCCGCACACCAGGCCATCCTGCCGCTGCGCGGCAAGATCCTGAACGTGGAGCGGGCCCGCCTGGACCGTGCGCTGTCCAATGCTGAGGTGCAGTCCATGATCACGGCTTTTGGCTCCGGGATCGGTGATGACTTCGACATCGAGAAGGCCCGGTACCACAAGATCGTGCTCATGGCCGATGCCGATGTGGACGGCCAGCACATCACCACGCTGCTGCTGACCTTGCTGTTCCGCTTCATGCGGCCGTTGATCGATCACGGGTACGTGTACCTGGCCCAGCCTCCGCTGTACCGGCTGAAGTGGTCCAACGCCCCGCACGACTACGTGTTCTCCGATGCTGAACGGGATGAGGCACTGAAGGCCGGGTACGCCAAGAACCAGCGTCTGCCCAAGGACAACGGGATCCAGCGGTACAAGGGTCTTGGTGAGATGTCCTACACGGAGCTGTGGGAAACCACCATGGACCCGGAGACCCGAACCCTGCTGCAGGTGACCATGGAGGATGCTGCAGCCGCCGAGCAGGTGTTCTCCGTGTTGATGGGTGAGGACGTCGAGTCCCGCAAGGAATTCATCCAGCAGAACGCCAAGGACATTCGCTTCCTGGACATCTGATCCTTCATGCCGCAAGCGACATATCAGCAGATGAAAGTCGCATTGACCGGGCAAAGTAGAACCGGAAACGCACCAGACTTGAGACAAGGACGGACCAGGCACCAATGAGTGACGAAACTCAGGGAACGCCCGCAGAGCCCACCCCCGGGACGGATGCTGCAGCCCAAGTGGAGGCCACCACCCTGGATGGCGCCATCATCACCGAGCGCGTGGAGCAGGTGGACCTGCAGACGGAAATGCAGCGCTCCTACCTGGACTACGCCATGGCGGTCATCGTGGGCCGCGCGTTGCCGGATGTGCGCGACGGCTTGAAGCCCGTGCACCGCCGGGTGATCTACACCATGTACGACGGCGGTTTCCGCCCGGACCGCTCCTTCAACAAGTGCGCCCGCGTGGTGGGTGACGTCATGGGTCACTACCACCCCCACGGTGACTCCGCGATCTACGACGCCCTGGTCCGCCTGATCCAGCAGTGGGTCATGCGCTACCCGCTGGCCTTGGGTCAGGGCAACTTTGGTTCCCCGGGCAACGACGGCGCGGCCGCCCCGCGTTACACCGAGACCAAGATGGCGCCGTTGGCCATGGAGATGGTCCGGGACATCCACGAGGAAACCGTGGACTTCCAGGACAACTACGACGGCAAGAACCAGGAGCCTGTGGTTCTTCCCGCGCGTTTCCCCAACTTGTTGGCCAACGGTTCCTCCGGCATCGCCGTCGGAATGGCAACCAACATCCCCCCGCACAATCTGCGGGAACTGGCCGACGGTGTGCAGTGGGCGCTGCAGAACCCGGACGCTTCCCGTGAAGAGTTGTTGGAGGCGCTGCTCAAGCGCATCAAGGGTCCTGACTTCCCCACGGGCGCCCAGATCCTGGGGCACAAGGGCATTGAGGACGCCTACCGCACCGGGCGCGGCTCCATCAAGATGCGGGCCGTGGTCAACGTGGAGGAGATCCAGGGGCGCACCTGCCTGGTGGTCACCGAGCTGCCCTACATGGTCAACCCGGACAACCTGGCCGTGAAAATTGCCGATCTGGTCAAGGACGGCAAGATCCCGGGCATCGCTGACATGCGCGATGAAACCTCCGGGCGAACCGGTCAGCGTCTGGTGATCGTGCTCAAACGGGATGCCATCCCCAAGGTGGTGCTCAACAACCTCTACAAGCACACCCCGCTGCAGGAGAACTTCTCCGCCAACATGCTGGCCCTGGTGGACGGTGTGCCGCGCACTCTGTCCCTGGATGCCTTCATCCGGCACTGGGTCAAGCACCAGATTGAAGTCATTGTCCGCCGTACCCAGTACCGTCTGCGCCAGGCCCAGGAGGAAGCCCACATCCTGCGCGGCCTGCTGAAGGCCCTGGACGCGTTGGACGAGGTCATTGCCCTGATCCGGCGTTCGCCCACCCCGGATGAGGCCCGTACCGGCTTGATGCAGCTGCTGGAGATCGATGAGGAACAGGCCCAGGCCATCCTCAACATGCAGTTGCGCCGCCTGGCAGCCTTGGAGCGTCAGAAGATCCAGGACCGTTTTGCGGAGCTGGAAGAGATGATTCGTAATTACGAATCCATCCTGGCTTCCGAGCAGCGTCAGCGGGAGATCATCTCCGAGGAACTGCAGGAGATCGTCCAGCGCTATGGGGACGACCGCCGCACGGAGATCCTCATGGGCTACGACGGCGACATGTCCGTGGAGGACCTGATCCCGGAAGAAGACGTGGTGGTCACCATCACCCGCGGCGGTTACGTCAAGCGCACTCGCTCGGACGAGTACCGTGCCCAGCGCCGTGGCGGCAAGGGTGTTCGCGGTGCCACCTTGCGCGGGGACGATGTGGTGGAGCACTTCTTCACCACCACCACGCACCGCTGGATCCTGTTCTTCACCAACTACGGCAGGGTCTACCGGACCAAGGCCTATGAGCTGCAGGAAGCCGGGCGCGACGCCAAGGGTCAGCACGTAGCCAACATCATGGCCTTCCAACCGGATGAACACATTGCCCAGGTCATGGAACTGGAGAGCTACCAGGACGCCCCGTACCTGGTGTTGGCCACCCGCCGCGGTCTGGTCAAGAAGACCCGTCTGGAGGATTACGACACCAACCGCGCTGCCGGGGTGATCGCCATCAACCTGCGTGAAGGTGATGAATTGGTCTCCGCCAAGTTGGTCTCCACCGAGGACGACATGCTCTTGGTCTCCCGCAACGGCCAGTCCTTGCGCTTCAGCGCCACGGATGACGCCCTGCGCCCCATGGGCCGGGCCACCTCCGGTGTGACCGGCATGAAGTTCCGCGCGGATGACGAACTCCTGGCCGCACAAGTGGTCCGGGACGGCACGGAGTCCTTCGTGTTCGTGGTGACGGAGGGTGGCTACGCCAAGCGCACCATCGTGGACCAGTACCGCGTCCAGGGCCGCGGCGGCTTGGGCATCAAGGTGGCCAAGCTCGACGACGACCGAGGCCGTCTGGCCGGTGCCCTGATTGTTGGCGAGAACGACGAAGTGATGGTGGTGATGTCCTCCGGCAAGGTGGTGCGCTCCGCCGTCGCCGAAGTTCCCGCCAAGGGACGCGACACCATGGGTGTGATCTTTGCCAAACCCGCCACCAACGATTCGATTGTGGGCGTGGCCTGGAATGCAGATCGCCACATTGAAGAAGACGTGGTGAATGATGCTGATGAGAACTCAGTGCCGGAAACCACGACTGCAACAGACGGTGAAGAGGATACGCCTGTGACATCATCAGTTGATCCCAATGACGTAACGTTGGATCCAGAAATCAACGGAGGTGACGCATGAGCCCGGAGGCACGTTCGAGCACGAGCGGTCGAACAACATCCAAGTCGGCTGCGGGTGCCAAGGGTCAGAAGACCTCAGGTTCTTCACCCTCCGGCGGCAATGCCGCGGGCTCGGCCGCATCCGGTTCCAACGCACCGGCCAAGGCAACCGAAAAGTCCACCAGGACCAACAACCGGCCCTCCACCAAGGGCCTGGTTCGCCCGGCACCGCGCGCCAAGGTGCGTCGCGCCCGCCTGGTGGTCTCCAAGGTGGACCCGTGGTCAGTGCTCAAGCTGGCGTTCCTGTTCTCCGTGGCATTGGGCATCATCACCCTGGTGGCTGCCGTTCTGCTGTGGATCCTCATGGACATCACGGGCCTGTTCGACGGCATCAACGAGCTCATGGGAATGCTTGCCGGTCCGGAAGGCTCCACGGACATCCGTGATGTGGTCTCCCTGGGACAAGTGGCCGTGATCGCCACCGTGTTCTCCGTGATCAACGTGATCTTGTTGACCCTGCTCTCCGTCCTGGCTTCCGTGCTCTACAACTTGGCAGCCGGCCTGATCGGCGGCATCGGTCTGACCCTGACCGACGACTGATCCGTGATCCTGCCGGTGCCCGCCGGTTTGTAGAGCTGGCGCAGCATCGTGTAAGGTCTTCTCTCGGTCCCAGCCGCATGGCAAGGACCCACGGGCGTATAGCTCAGACGGTTAGAGCGCTTCGCTGATAACGAAGAGGTCCCAGGTTCAATTCCTGGTACGCCCACGGAATCGATGTCCACAGCAAGGATTTGCGTCGTGAAGAAAGTTCTTCTCACCACAGCAGTCATTGTTTCGGGCGCGATTGCGGCAGGATTTGCCAACCAGCGGATCCAGTCACAGGAAGCGGATCGCCAAGCATGGAGTGAAGCAACCGACCCGGTTGAGTAGACTGCTCAACACCGTGCTGGTTCTTCTGAACCAGCAGTCACGGGGGCATGGCGCAATTGGTAGCGCATCTGCTTTGCAAGCAGAGGGTTAGGGGTTCGAGTCCCCTTGCCTCCACAACTGAATCAATCACAAGGCCCCGGGGTTAACGCTCCGGGGCCTTGTGCATGCACCGCAGGCTGTCCCTCTCCCCGTGAGATCACCGCCCGATGATGAGATCACCGGCAACGGGGTGTCATCTCACCAGTTGCCGGTGATCTCACGGGCGGGGCCACCAAACGCAAACGTACCCACAAAGACCCACAAGAAACCTGGGGCAACTGGAGCTGTGTCAGGTGGTGGAACGCTTACTGTTCAACTGCGCCTCAATCTGCTCCAGGCAGGGATCCACGGGGAGTCATTCACCACGGGCCCAAGGGTGTAAGGTCACGGTCGGTCACGTAGCTGATTGTGTTGTGCCACACGCGGAACAATGAGCGCTACCGTACAACTGCGCCCTGTGGCGCCCGCCCCTGATCAACGGAGAGAAGAGGGACGCAATGAGTGAGCCAACTGCGGCCACCGGGATCGATTTCATCGCTCCCCTGACTGGTGTTTTGGTACCGATCGAACAGGTGCCGGACCCGGTTTTCGCCCAGAAGATGATGGGTGAAGGTTTCTCGATCGACCCCTTGGCCGGTCAGCTGGTTTCGCCTCTCGCCGGTGAGGTGGTGGACCTTCAGCAGTCGGGCCACGCCGTGACCATTCGCTCCACGGAGGGTCTTGAGGTGCTCATGCACATCGGCCTGGACACCGTGGGTCTGCAGGGCCAGGGCTTCACCCCCTTGGTGGAACACGGTGCGCAGGTCACCGCGGGCCAGCCCTTGATCGACTTCGAGTTGGATTTCCTGGCCACGCGCGCCAAGAGCCTGCTCACCCAGATCGTGATCGTCAACTCCGATCTGCTCTCCTCCCTGACCCCCGAATCCGGTCTGGTGACTGCTGGTCAGGACGTGGCCGCCCGCGCTGAGCTCAAGTCCTCCACCCACCACGACGCCGCCGCCGGTTCCACCGCCGCTGGGGTTGCGGCCGGTGCAGGAGCTGGTGCAGCTGCAGGCGCTGCTGCCGGTACCCCCTGGGGTGAAGGAGCCGACTCCCAGGACGCAGCTCAGGGTGGCGCCACCACCGCCACTGCCGAGGTGCTGATCCCTAACCCCACCGGCATGCACGCCCGGCCCGCCGCCAACCTGGTCAATGTGGCCAAGGAGTTCGATTCCGAAATCCAGTTGGACAAGGAAGACGAATCCGGCAGTGCCAAGTCGATCGTCTCCATCCTGGCCATGGCCCTGGCCTACGGGGACAAGATGACCATCACCGCAACGGGCTCCGACGCCCAGGAGGCAGTGGATGCCCTGGTCCAGGCCATCAAGGACGGTCTAGGCGAAGAAGTTGGCACCATGCCTTCTGGCACCGCTGACACCGTGGCCACCCCGGCGGTTGCAGAAACCGCCGGCCTGAAGGCTCCGGAGGAAGAGGTCTCCCACGAACCCAAGTCCGGTGACCCCAACATCCTGCTGGGTGTCACGGCCTCCCCGGGTCTGGGAATCGGGCACGTGGTGCAGATGCGCCAGGCAGAGATCGAGGTCCAAGAGACCGCTGCGGATCCCACCCAGGAACGTGCCGCTCTGGACTCCGCCATCCAGTCCTCCATCGGTGAGCTGGGTGAGTTGGAGCAGCGCCTGACCAACGAGGGTTCCGCGGACAAGGCAGAGATCTTCCGCGCCCACCAGGAGATCCTG
The DNA here is from genome assembly GCF_000800955.1 of Kocuria sp. ZOR0020. NCBI lineage: Bacteria > Bacillati > Actinomycetota > Actinomycetes > Micrococcales > Micrococcaceae > Kocuria > Kocuria sp. ZOR0020. The sequence continues at coordinate 3,468 of NZ_JROX01000031.1, read as the reverse complement.
CGGGATCCCGAACTGGTCAACAACGCGCAGAAGAGCATTGACTCCGGCAAGAGCGCGGCATTCGCATGGCGTGAGTCCTACACGGGCTTTGCTTCCCAGCTGGAGGGCCTGGACAACGAGGTGCTGGCAGGGCGCGCCGCAGACATGCGCGACGTCGGTCAGCGCGTGCTGGCCACCCTGACCGGTCAGCACCAGGAGAAGGCCGAGCTCTCTGAAGGCACCATCCTGATCGCTGAGGACCTCACCCCCTCGGACACCGCCCAGCTGGATCGCTCCAAGGTGGTCGGCTTTGCCACCACGCAGGGTGGGGCCTCCTCCCACGTGGCCATCATCGCCCGGTCCATGGACATCCCCGCCGTCGCCGGCATTGAGAACCGTGCCCTTCAGATCCCGGAAGGGTCCCGTGTGGTGCTGGATGGCACTGCCGGAGAGCTGCAACTGAACCTCTCTGACGATGAGATCTCCGGGATCCAGGACCGTCAGCGCCGGATCGCAGAGCGCAAGGCCGTTGAGGATGCAGCCAAGGATGAACCGGCTGTGACCACGGATGGCCACCAGGTCGCCGTCGTTGCCAACATCGGCAGTGCAGCCGATGCCCGTGAAGCCGTGGCCCACGGTGCCGAAGGTGTGGGCCTGCTGCGTTCCGAGTTCGTGTTCATGGAGCGGCCCACGGCCCCCACTGAGCAGGAACAGGCCGATGTGTACGCGGAGTGCTCCCGTGCGTTGAAGCCCGGGCAGCCGCTGGTGCTGCGCACCCTGGACGTGGGTGGGGACAAGCCGCTGAGCTACCTGCCCATCCCCAAGGAGGAGAACCCGTTCCTGGGCATCCGCGGTGTGCGTGTGGGTCTGGAACAGCCGGATGTGCTGCGCACTCAGCTGCGCGCCATCTTTGCGGCAGCTGATGCCGGTGCGCAGCTGCACGTCATGTTCCCCATGATCGCCACCATCCAGGACTGGCGTGCTGCCAAGGCGATCTTTGACGAGGAGAAGGCTGCTTCCGGGATCACCACCAAGGTTTCCTGCGGCATCATGATGGAGGTTCCCTCCGTTGCCGTGATGGCCCAGCAGTTTGCCGCTGAGGAAGGCTGTGACTTCTTCAGCGTGGGCACCAATGACCTCACCAGCTACACCCTGGCGATGGACCGCGGCCACCCCAAGCTGGCCGCACAGGTAGACCCGTGCAACCCCGCCGTGCTGACCCTGATCGGTCAGGCCGCTGCGGCGCTGCACGCCCAAGGAAAGTGGCTCGGGGTGTGCGGTGGCGTGGCCTCCGACCCCCAGGCCGTTCCGATCCTGGTTGGACTCGGCGTTGACGAGCTCAGCTGTTCCATCCCGGCAGTCGCCTCCGTTAAGGCAGCCGTCCGGGCCCATTCCCTGGAGCACTGCAAGGACCTGGCCGCCAAGGCTGTGACCTGCTCCACCCCTGAAGAGGTTCGCTCACTGGTCCCCATGGACGAGTACTGATTCCTCAGCTTGAGCGAAAACTGACAAGGATCCCCTCCATGAGCAATTCAGCACAGCAGATTGTCGACGCCGTTGGTGGCCCCGACAACATTGCAAGCCTCACCCACTGCGCCACCCGCCTGCGTTTCCAGCTCAATGACGCAAGCGTTGTGGATGCCAAGAAGGTCGACTCGATCGACGGCGTGATGGGCTCCGTCCCACAGGCCGGTGAGCGTTACCAGGTGATCATCGGCGGCGCGGTTCAGTCCGTGTACAACGAGATCAACGCCCTGCCCGCCATGGCCAACGCCGGTGCCAACTCAGGTGGCGCCAAGGGTGGCCAGTCTGCGGAGGACATCAAGGCTGCTGCCCGTGCCCAGGGCCCGCGCGGCAAGTTCTCCTGGTTGGACAACTTCTTCGAGTTCCTCTCGGATTCGTTCCGTCCCATCCTGGGTGCCCTGCTGGGTGCCTCCCTGTTCATCACCTTCATGGCGCTCATGGGCACCCTGGGAGTGATCGGCAACTGGGCTGACCCGCGTACGGACCTGCCGGCCTCCTGGCAGTTCGTGAACTTCATGTGGCAGTCCGTGTTCGTGTTCCTGCCGCTGATGGTGGCTTACAACGCCACCAAGAAGCTGGGTGCGGACCCGTGGGTGGGTTTTGCCGTGATGGCTCTGGTCATGCTGCCGGGCTTCTCCGCCATGGCGGAGCACCCGGACGCCTATCAGGCCAGCATTGCGGGCACTGATGTGACGCTGGTGGACATCTTCGGCGTTCCGCTGACCATCTTTGGTTACGGCTCTCAGGTGTTCCCGCCGTTGCTGATGGCAGCCGTGCTGGGCCCCCTCTACAAGGGCCTGAAGAAGATCATCCCCGCCAACCTGCAGCTGATCTTTGTGCCGTTCCTGTCCATGCTGATCATGCTGCCGCTCACGGCCTTCCTGATTGGCCCCATCGGTGTGTTCGCCGGTGCCGGTCTGGCCAACGTGCTGCAGTCCGTGAACGACTTCTCCCCGTTCATCTTTGCCATCATCATCCCGCTGGCTTACCCGTTCATGGTTCCGTTGGGTCTGCACTGGCCGATCAACGCCATCATGCTGTTGAACATCCAGACCTTGGGCTTTGACTACATCCAGGGCCCCATGGGTGCGTGGAACTTCGCCTGCTTCGGTGCCACCGCCGGCGTGCTCTTCCTGGCCGTGAAGGACAAGGAAGTGCAGATGCGTCAGACGGCAACGGGTGCTCTGGCAGCCGGTCTGCTGGGTGGTATCTCCGAGCCCTCCCTGTACGGCATCCACCTGCGCTTCAAGCGGATCTACCCGCTGATGCTGGTTGGCTGTCTGGTGGGTGGCCTGGTCCAGGGCTTCGGCGGTGGCCAGGTGCACACCAACGCATTCGTGTTCACCTCCCTGCTGACCATCCCGGCCTTTGACCGCATCGGCCTTTACGCACTGTCCATCGGTGGCGCCTTCCTGGTGGCCATGCTGCTGGTCATCATCTTTGACTACCGCACCCCGGAGCAGCGCGCCGAGGCCAAGGCCGCCAAGGCTGCTGCTGAAGGTCAGGACGTTGCAGGCGATGCCTCCATGCCCGGTGGCGTGGCTGGGGCTGCTCCCGCCGGCGTTGCCGCTGCGGACACCGCTGGTACCGGTTCCACTCGTGCTGCTGGTGCTGCCGGGTCTGCCAATGCTGCGGACCCCAAGGACGCCGTGAACGACGACGAACAAGCCAAAGCCAGCCAATGGTTGGCCGCCTTGGGCGGGCCGGAGAACGTGACCCAGACCGATGCTGTTGCGGAAACGCGACTGCGTGTTGAGGTCAAGGACTCGGCCAAGGTGGATCAGGATGCCCTGAAGTCAGCCGGCTTGCCGGGTGCGGTTCAGGTCTCCTCCAACCTGTGGCACCTGGTGGTTGGTTCTGATGCCAACCAGTACGCAGCTGCCATGGCTGCCAAGGTGGGTGGCCAGCCGGTCGGCTGATCCTCAACGGGCGGGCACACAACCCCGCCTGACTCTCCAGACGTTG
>NZ_JROX01000300.1:0-526 GCF_000800955.1 Kocuria sp. ZOR0020 | reverse complement strand
GATGGCGTCCAGCAAACGGGTCTTACCGTGGTCGACGTGACCCATGACGGTCACGACGGCGGGACGCGGCTCCAGCACCTCTTCGTCCTCGGCAGCCGATTCGGCGGCCAGGTCGATGTCGAAGGACTCGAACAGCTCGCGCTCCTCGTCCTCCGGGGAGACGATGTTGATGACGTAGCCCAGCTCGGCGCCCAGGAGTTCGAAGGTCTCCTGGTCCAGGGACTGGGTCTGCGTTGCCATCTCGCCCAGGTGGATCAGCACCTGGACCAGTGCGGCCGGGTTGGCCTCAATCTTCTCCGCAAAGTCCATCAGGGACGCACCGCGGCGCAGACGCACCACGGTTGAACCGTCACCGTGCGGAACAGAGACGCCACCGATCTTGGGGGCATTCATCTGCTCCAGTTCCTGGCGCTTTGCCCGACGCGACTTGCGTCCCTTGCGGGACGGACCACCACGGCCGAAGGCACCCTGGGTGGCACCGCGGCCACCACGGCCGGGTCCACCACCGGGACGGAATCCGCCGCCG
>NZ_JROX01000299.1:0-991 GCF_000800955.1 Kocuria sp. ZOR0020 | reverse complement strand
GTTGCGACGACCAGTTGAATCCGCCCTGAGAACCGCGATCGGAGTGCACGATGCAGCCAGCGACGTCACCGCGGCGGGAAGCGGCGTTGTCCAGGGCGTTCACCGCCAGTCGCGCCTTCATACGGTCGCTGATCGAGTAGCCCACGATCCGGGCTGAGAACACGTCCTTGATGGCGCAGAGATAGAGCTTTCCCTCATCGGTCCAGTGCTCTGTGATGTCGGTCAGCCACAGTTCGTTGACGTCATCGGCGCAGAAGTCCCGCTTCACGAGATCGTCGTGGACTGGTGGCCCGGGACGCTTTCCGTTCTTGCCGCGATTCTTCCCGAACACGGACCACCACTGGTTGTCCCGGCAGATGCTCCATGCCGTGCGCTCGCACATCACTTCGCCGGCCTCGGCGGCTTCGCCGGCCAGGAACCGGTAGCCATACTCGGGGTCGTCGACGTGGGCGTCCAGTAACGCGTTGGCGCGGTAGGCCTCAGTCAGCTCAGCCTGGGTGACCTGCTGGTGGCGCCAGCGGTAGTAGGGCTGACGGGAGAGCTTCAGAACCGGCAGGGACACCGCGACGGGGACGCCGTCAGCGGCGAGCTCACTCACGAGCGGGTAGAACCTTTTCCCGGCAGGTTCGCCTAGGACAGGTAGGCCGCGGCGCGACGGAGGACCTCGTTCTCCTGCTGGAGCAGCCGGATCTGCTTGCGGGTCTCACGCAGCTCGGTCGATTCCTCCCGTGTCCTGCCGGGGCGGTTGCCGTCGTCGATGTCGGCTTGGCGGATCCATTTGTGCAGCGTCATCTCGTGGACGCCGAAGTCCTTCGCGATCTGCGCGATCGTGATGCCGTCCTCGCGGGACCGGGCCACTCGCACGACGTCGTCACGGAACTCCTGGGGGTAGGGAGCGGGCATGATGCACATCCTTCCAGGCCGCCCAACGGGCAAGCCAGATCAGATGACCTGCCCTACGGTTAGGTTTCCACTCTTGGTCGCTAGCTTC
>NZ_JROX01000298.1:0-1048 GCF_000800955.1 Kocuria sp. ZOR0020 | reverse complement strand
CGTGAAGCGCCCTGAGTTTGTTGGAGGCTCCTGACCTTGGAAACGAGGATGGAGTTATGCCGAAGGAACTGGCGAATGGGAAGCCGACGACGCGTCGCTACTCGGACGAGGAGAAGGCCGCCGCGGTGCGGATGGTGAGGACGCTGCGGGCCGAGCTCGGGGTCACGCAAGGAACCGTGCAGCGAGTCGCGACGCAGCTCGGGTACGGGGTCGAATCCGTGCGGATGTGGGTGAAGCAGGCCGACATCGACGAGGGTGTCACCTCCGGCGTGAGCTCGGCGGAGGCGCAGCGGGTGAAAGAGCTCGAGCAAGAAGTCCGCGAGCTTCGCCGGGCCAACGAGGTGCTGAAGCGGGCTGCGTCTTTCTTCGGGGCGGAGCTCGACCGCCACTACCGGAAGTAGTCGCGTTCATCGACGCGAACAAGGACGACCTCGTCGACGGTCGCCGGCTCGGAGTCGAGCTCATCTGCAGACAGTTGCAGGTGGCTCCGAGCAGCTACTACGCCGCTAAGACCCGCACCCCGTCCGCCCGTGCCCAGCGGGACGAGGAGCTGATCCCGCGGCTCGTCGAGCTGTGGGAGGCGAACTACCGGGTCTACGGGGTCCGCAAGCTCTGGAAGGCGGCCCGGCGGGCGGGGATCGCGATCGGCCGCGACCAGACCGCGAGGTTGATGAAGGTGGCAGGGATCGAGGGCGCAAGGCGCTCGAAACGGGTGAAGACGACCAGGCCGGATCCGGCGTCCGCGCGACACCCGGATCTGGTGCAGCGGGAGTTCACCGCGACCGCTCCGAACCGGCTCTGGGTGACGGATCTGACGTTCGTGGCGACCTGGGCCGGTGTCGCGTACGTGTGCTTCATCATCGACGCGTTCTCCCGCATGATCGTCGGGTGGCGGGTCGCGTCGCACATGCGCACCGAGATGATCCTCGACGCCATCGAGATGGCCCGCTGGTCCAGAGGTCACCGCCACGCGGACCTGCGGTGTCACAGCGACGCGGGGTCTCAAGGCGGATTCAACTGGTCGTCGCAACACCTCGATCGGGAGGTG
>NZ_JROX01000297.1:0-3104 GCF_000800955.1 Kocuria sp. ZOR0020 | reverse complement strand
GTCGCGGTGGACGGCACAGCCTGCTGAGGTGCGGCGAACGCGGGCGCGTCACGGCCGGAAGTGCGTTCGCTGCGATCCACTTCGTAGCGGGTGCGGGCGAGGTCGTGTCCGATGCGCGTCGCGATGAACTCCTCGCCTTCGTAGCGCTGGCCACCTCGCTCGTAGGAGTAGTCGCGCACCCGCCCGTCGGCGATGATGTTGTCGCCCTTGGCGAGCCGCTCGGCTCCCTGCTCGGCGGCACCGCGATACGCGATGAGGTCGTGGAAGGTCGTCTCCAGTTGCGTGAAGGTGTTATCGGGCTCCTTGCGGTAGTGCTCGATGCCGACCTTCATGTAGAGGCGCGCGTCGCCGCGCTCGGTGTAGCTGAGCTGCGGATCCGAGGCGACGAACCCGGAGATGGACTGGTGGGTGTGAATGGCCATGATGGCGTCCTCCTGAACTCGGGCGACCAGCCGTGTGTGGCCGCTGTGTCAGGCCGGTGCGCTTCCGTACCAGGTCTGCGCTCAGAGGGCCGGGCGGCGCAGTAGTGATTCGAGTTCGCTGCGGTCGCTGCGGAGCTGCGCGGCGTCGGGCCGGGTCGGCCAGGCGCGCAGGTCGGTGACGATGGGCGGCGCGGAGCGCAGCATCGTGATGCCGGTGCCGAATGGCAGGGTGCGGATGCGGTCGGGCGGCAGGATCGGGACGCGACGGATCGAGCGCTGGTTGGAGCGGGTGCCGTGGTCGCCGAGGGTCACGCTGTCGGTGTACTCGTCACGCTCGCCGATGAGGGTGGAGAGGTCTTGAAGGTCGCGACTGTTGGATGCGCCGCCGAGGATGATCTTGACGATGCTGGCGTCCCAGATCGCTCCGGCCTGATGCTCACTCCACCTGTCGCGAGCCTGGGCGAGGGACTGCAAGACCGGCATGGTCGTGATCCCAGTGCCACCGCCTTCGGCCATGAGCGTCGGCAGTGACGGCAGAGGGGCGAGGTTTCCGATCTCGTCGAGTGCGAGCAGCAGTGGTGGGTCGAGCCGTGCTCCGGGTGAGCGGGCGGCGAGCCGGCGGGCGGTTTCGATGAGGTCTTCGACGAACGCCGCGACAAGCGATGCGGAGGCTCCCGCTCCGACACCGGTGGCGAGCAGGTAGAGGGTGCCTTGTTCGGTGAGGAAGGTCTCGGGGTTGAAGTGTTCGTGCGGGCCTGGGGTGACGGCATGGAGCACGCGCGGGTCGGCGAGCGCGGCGAGTGCGAGGGAGACGCCTTGCCAGATGCTGTCGCGGGTCTTGGGGTCGGCGTCGATCATCGCGGCCAGGGAGTCGTCCCAACCCATCGCCGCGTTCGGGTGCGAGTTCAGGATCGCGACGGCCTCGGACGCCGCGCTGGGATCAAGAGTCCACCTGAACAGCTCGGCGGGCGGGCGGCCGTCCAGCGCGGCAGCGTGCAGCAGGCTCTGAAGTGTAGTGCGGGTCTTGCCCTCCCAGAACCCGCCGGACTCGACGCCTCCGGCGGACAGTCCCGTGGCGGCTGTGAGTCCGTTAGCGCGGATCATCGCCGTCAACGGATCGTCACAGCCGCGAATGGGTGACCAGCGCAGCCCAGCGGGGATGCCCTCGGCGAGGTGTTGGGGGTCGAACACGGCGACCGGCCCGCCCTTGCGGCGTCGAGCGCGGAGGGTCGCGGTGAGGTTGTCGGGTCTCGTGCTGGTGGTGACGACCGCGCCGGGGGCGTCGAGGATCGCGTTGATGACCACGTGCAGGCCCTTGCCGGAGCGGGGTGGGCCGATCAGCAGGATCGAGTCTTCGACCGATGCCCAGACCTTCGTCCCGCGACTGGCACCCAGGAGGTAGCCGACATCCTGTGGTTCGGGCGACTGCAAGGAGGGCCGCAGGGTGGCCGCGCGGTGAAGCAGTGCCTTCGCGGATGCTGCGGCCTTGATCTCCACCGACGCCGAAGACTTCGTGCTCCACGCCCGCAGCGACTCCGCGCTACACCGCCAGCAGTTCGTGCTCCACGAGCTTGCCCACATGATCCTCGGGCACTGCGACGGCGACGACTGCGCCGTCGAGGAGGTCTTGCTGCCCAACATCCCGCCGTACACCCGCGCACGGCTGCTCAGTAGGCAAGACCTCGACAGCGAAACCGAGATCGCCGCCGAGTCCCTCGCCGACCGGCTCGCCGCAGGCATCCGAGGGGCGGTGTTCGCCGAATCGGCCTACTCGGAGGTCTTCGGATGATCCAGACGCTCGTCGCGACGCTCATGTGGGCGCTCGTGGCGAGCCTGCTCATCTTCCGCCGCAAACGCACCGACCGCAGCGTCACCTACGCCGCCCTCACCATCGCCATCGCTATGACGCTGAACGTCGATGCCATCTACACGGTCGTCGATCCGCTCCTCGGCGGCACCAACATCGCCACGCTCATCGCGGACGCCCTGCTGATGACCGGGCTCTTCTTCCTCGGGCGCGGTGTCATGAAGTCCGGCGAGTACCGGCCCAGGCTCGTCCGCGCCGCCGTCAGTACGCCCGTCCTGCTCGTCGCGCTACTCGCGATCACCGCAGCATTCCTGTTCATCGACCGCGGTACCACCACAACACGATTCATGAGCGACCTCGGCGCGCAACCCGCAGCAGCGGTCTACTCGATCATCAACTTCAGCTACGGAACACTCGTCATCGCAACGATGCTCATCCTCGCCCTACGGCAGTATCGACACAGCACCGGCATCCAACGCCTCCCCGCAATGTTGCTGAGCCTGGGATCGGCGTTCGGCGTCGCGCTCTGCCTCGCCGTGATCGTCATGGACATCGCCCACGCCATCGGCCACCTCGACCTCATGCACGCCATCCAGGCCGCCTACGATCCGCTCTCCATCCTCACTTTCCTGTTCCTCTGCGCCGGGTTCGCGGCCCAGCCCGCCGTCCGCCGCGCCCAGCACCGCTCCCGGCGTCGACACACGATCTCGTTCACGGCGCAGCTGGACCCTCTCTGGCTCCGAGCGACGCGCGCGGCCCGGGCTCAGCCAGGCCGACCCCCTCGCTGCCAACAGTGAAGACCCCGAAGGACACCTCCACCGGGTGATCGTCGAAATCCGCGACGCGATGATCGACCCCCGCATCACCTTCGACAT
>NZ_JROX01000296.1:0-838 GCF_000800955.1 Kocuria sp. ZOR0020 | reverse complement strand
TTACTGTACGTGTATTTTTTTCGTTCGCTTGTGCTGTTACTGTGATAATTGCCATTTTTTATTTTCCCTCTGTTGCTTTCCAAATTGTCATAATATCAAAGATTTCTTTTTTTGTCTTTGTTTTAAGTAGTTCCATATTAGGATATCCAAGTTCTTCAGCTCGTTTTAGTGCTGGTTGGATCTCACGAAGTCGTTGCTTTTCAGCTTCCAACAGTTTCTGTTCTTCTGTCAAGTCAGGGAGGTCTTCATTCATATAGATATATAAACCTAAACCGTGCCTTGCGATTGCTTTTACTAAACAGCGTTGAATTGCTTTATTCACGTCCATTGAAGTCAGTTTTTCAAGCGGAATTGACTGGTTTCGATAGTCCATCACGGGAAGATGTTCAATGTGCTCTAACCCCTCGATAGTAACTCCAACCTCAACCCAAGCTGTGCGACCGTCTGTGTGGTAATTCCAATCATCCTTGTTCTTATAAATCTTGTTTGTTGCTTCAGGATATATTTTTTTTACTTCTGCCCAAGCAAATGCCCAAGATAGATAGTCAAGATTATTCTTTTTACTCTTTTTATCATTGACATTAATGACGCTTAAGTTTTCAAATACGCTCATTTTTTCCTCTTTCCACGATGAATACATCCCCTTGTCTTGTAATTTCGATATTATATTTAAGCATTGGTAAAATATATCCGTCTTCCCAATAGCTCCATAATTCACTTATCAAGCCATATAAGCACTCGTTAGGCCCAACCCTATACTTTATCTCGTTCATTTCTTCAAGCTCTTTAGACAGCTTTCTGACGCCTCTAGCATAATGTTTGCTTGCTTTTTCTTCTG
>NZ_JROX01000295.1:0-2957 GCF_000800955.1 Kocuria sp. ZOR0020 | reverse complement strand
CTCGGCCACCGTCGAGGGCACCGACATCCGCGTCGGTGGCCCCGCACTGCTCAGCCAGGCCGGTGCGGAGCCGCTGTCCACCGACGAATGGGCTCAGGACGGGCGGATCGTTCTGCACGTCCTCGTCGAGGGCCGAGTTGCCGGGGCCCTAGCCTTGGCCGACGAGGTCCGTCCGGCCGCCCGCGAGACGATCGAGGCCCTGCACCGCCTGGGGATCGAGACGGCGATGCTGACCGGCGATGCCCACAACGTAGCCGAGGCCGTTGGCCGCGAATTGGGCATCGACCGCATCGAGGCCCAGGTCCGTCCCGAGGAGAAGAGCGCCCGGGTCCGCCAGTTGCAGGAACAGGGCAAGAAGGTCGCGATGGTCGGCGATGGTGTGAACGATGCTCCGGCTCTGGCCCAGGCCGATGTCGGGCTCGCGATCGGCGCCGGAACCGACGTCGCGATCGCCTCGGCCGGGATCATCCTCGCCTCCGAGGATCCGCGCGCGGTGGTCTCGGTCGTGCGGCTCTCGCGCGCCTCCTACCGCAAGATGGTGCAGAACCTCTGGTGGGCTGCCGGCTACAACCTGATCTCGGTGCCGCTGGCAGCCGGTGTGCTGGCCCCCATCGGGTTCGTCATGCCCATGGCCATCGGCGCGCTGCTCATGGGCGCCTCCACGGTGGTGGTCGCGCTCAATGCGCAGACGCTGCGCGGCCTCGACCTCACCGCTGAGGGGTCGGTCGAATGGGCAAAGAATCAGACCTGACCCGGGTCGTCAGCGTGGCCATCAATTCTTCGCCAGTCTGTTGTCGCAGGGTTGGCATAGAGACTTTCAGGCCATCCACGCCTGAAGGAACATCAACGAAGGAGACGAGATGAAGAAGTCCATCTGGACTACCAGCATGGCCGCTACCGCAGCGGCGAGCATGCTCGCGCTGACCGCCTGCGGAGGCACCGCGGAGGAGGAAGACGCACAACCCGCGCCCTCGCAGACGGCGTCCGAGGCGGCGGCTGCGCCGTCGACATCGCCCGAGTCATCGAATATGGACATGGGCATGGATCATGGTTCCGGGGGTATGGCCGGGCACAATCCCGAGGGCGGGCCCCCGCCCGAGGGCATCGAGGCCGCAGCCGATCCCACCTATCCGATCGACTCGACGGCGGTTCTCACCGCTGACCACATGCCCGGCATGGCGGGGTCAGAGGCGACGATCACCGGTGCCTTCGACACGACGGCCTACTCGGTGAGCTACACGCCCACAGATGGTGGCGAGCCCGTCGTCGACCACAAGTGGGTCGTGCACGAGGAACTGGAGAACCCCGGTGAGGCACCGCTGCCGGAGGGCACCGAGGTCGTGCTGAATCCCGATCACATGCCCGGCATGGAGGGCGCCGAGGCGACGATCGAGAGCTCGACCGAGGAGACCGTGTACATGGTCGACGTCGAGATGGACGGCATGGAGATGACCAACCACAAGTGGTTCGTCGAGAGCGAGCTCCAGCCCGCCCAGTAGGCGCGAAGGGCACAGTGTCCTGGCTCTCGCGTCTTCACGAACTCTTCATGGCTTCGCTCTTCCGCCTCTCGCCGATCACTGTCTACGGTTAACGGAGCGGGTTGGTGCCTGCCAGCCCGCTCCGTTCGGATCGACAGAAGGAGCGAGACCATGACTCATCACGTGAGCTCGATGCTGGAGACGTACCCGAAGGATCTCGGCGGCATCGAGACCCAGAAACTGGCCGAATGCATCGAGGCCTGCTTCGAGTGCGCGCAGACCTGCACCGCCTGCGCCGATGCCTGCCTGGGCGAGGACATGGTCGCGGAGCTGACCCAGTGCATCCGTCTGAACCTGGACTGCGCCGACCTCTGCGAGACCACCGGGAGGGTGCTCTCCCGCCAGACCGGCAACAACGTCGACGTCAACCGCGCCGCGCTCGAAACGTGCCGGACGGCGTGCCGGTCCTGCGCCGAAGAGTGCGAAAAGCACGTGGATATGCATGAGCATTGCCGGGTCTGCGCGGAGGCGTGCCGGCGCTGCGAGATCGCCTGCGCGGATCTGCTGGCCTCTCTGGATTGAGACCGGCCTGCTCAGACCTTTGTTCGCCTTCCAGCAGGCTGAGGCTTGCCGCAGCAAGCTGGGGGCGAACCTCAACCGTGGGGGAGATGCCAACGGCGCCAAGCCACAACCAGGTGAGGATGACTGCGCGGTCTACCAGTGGCGTCCGGACCCAGTAATCCATGGTTCGATCCCCACAGGGCCCACCATTGTGATGTCTCAGTACATCGGAAACACCCCGAACCCTCAGGTTCGGGGTGTTTTTCGTTGTGGCTGGTACTTCCGCGTGGGGTCCAGGGTGAGCTCGCGGAGGATCTCTCCGGTGGCCTTGGCCACGATGGTGATCTCGCGGTCCTCAACGATCAGAACGACGTGGGTTCGGGCGTGGGCTCGGCCGATGCCGATGTGGAAGAGCTGGCCGTCGTAGCGCAGCGTGACTTTGCCTGTGGCGTCGATCTTGTCGGTGCGGAACCGGGTCGTGGCTGGTGCTAGGGGCCCTGGGGTGTCCTTCGGTGCGGCGATGTAGGCGGCGTAAGGGGTGGTCTTCTTCGCTGAGTGGATCCGCTGAGTGTTGTAGATCTCGCGGAACTGATCGAGCAGGGCCTGCAGGCCCGGCAGGTCTGCTGGTGGGGGCTGGGCTGCCAGCCATTTCTTCATGGTCTGTTGGAAGCGTTCGACTTTGCCCTGGGTCTGCGGGTGGCCTCCGCGGCACTCCCGCTTGGATGGTGGACAACGTGGCTTCGTAGACGGCGGGGCGGTCGGCCCACATGCGGGACTTGGTGGTGATCCAGCGGTGGATGCTGGCCGCGATCGCACGCGCCTCAGAGGCCGCTAGTGGCGATCCCGCGCCATTGCTTGTCCAGACTCAACCGCCGTTCGACTCGATCACGCGGCGACCACGCCCCGCCGCGCCGGCCC
>NZ_JROX01000294.1:0-8454 GCF_000800955.1 Kocuria sp. ZOR0020 | reverse complement strand
CAACCACTGTCCGAGCTGGGTGGGTGGCAGGTCTCCGCGTGGGTGCTGGGCGTGTTCTCCGTGCTGATCGGCGTGGTGGTGATGGTGGCACTGCCTGCCGATGCCCCGTCCAAGCAGCGGCTGCCGGTGCACGAGGTCTTGTTCGGCACCTTCACGGTGCTGCGTCACGCCCAGATCGCGTTGATCTGTGTTCTGGGTGGGCTGATCATGGCGGTGTTCGTGGGGGCCTACAACGCCATCGCCCTGCGCCTGGAAGCTGAGCCGTTCAACCTGGGCAACGAGGCCGCACTGGTCTACCTGGCCTACCCCGTGGGGATCCTGGCGCCGGCGATCTTCCGCAGGATCGGGGCTCGGCTGGACCGGCCTGCCACCGTGGTGGCTGGGCTGCTGCTCATGGGTGTGGCCGTGGCGGCGACCTCCCCCGACCTGGTGGCCACCGCCATGTTCGGCCTGGGGCTGCTGACCTTTGCGTTCATGGGAACCCACTCCATGATCAGCGGTTGGGTGGTGGACCGGGCGCACCGGCTGCGTCTGAGCACGGCCCGGGCATCCAGTGCCTACCTGGTGCTCTACTACGCGGGCTCCACGGTCTCTGGGACTCTGTCAACGCACCTGTGGAGCTCTTTCGGATGGATCTCCGTGATGCTGTGGTCGGCAGCCTTGGTGCTGGCCGGCCTGGTGTGCGCTGGGGCTGTGGCGGTGCTGCAGCGTCGCGACCCCGCCTGACGATGACCTAATCGACGGGGTGCTTACGGATACGGTGGGTGCATGGCCCCCGACCTCCCAGAACCACCCAAACTGCGGATCCTGCTCATCAGTGATCCCGGTCTGCCATCGCGGCGTGTGTCCAAGATTCAGGACCGTTTCCGTTCCTACCTGGTGCGGACCTACCCCCACACCGTGGATCTGCTCACCGTCACGGACACCATTCGCCTGCGCCCGGACAACACTCTGGACGTGGCCTCGGCGGCAGCCCTGGCCGCCCACTACGACGACGTCGATGCCGTCCTTCTGCTCACCGAAATCCCTCGGTACCGGGAAGATCACCCACTGGTGGCCGAGATCTTTCCGGAACACAACGTGGGTGTCATTTCCTGCCCAACGTTGGGGGCCGTGACCACGCGGCGTCGGATCCTGAAGGTGTTGTTGGACTGCGTGGCGCGGTTGATTCCGCCGTCGGGTGCCGACTCCCCCGGTGAGCTTGGAGCAGATCCGCAGCCCCGGGTGCGCTGGACCGAGTGGTTCGCCCTGGACAGCGGGCATGTGGGGTTGCGCTCCGGGCGGTGGGTTGGATCTGTGCGCACCGTCATGGGCATGACCATGGCCAACGACCCCTGGCGCACAGCACCGCGGCTCTCCAGCGCCCTTGCGGCAGCCACTGCCACCGGTGCGTTCGGCATCTTCTACAGCTCCATCTGGCAGATGGCCGAATACCTGAGCACGGTGCGGCTGGTATCCATCGGTGTGCTGGCTGTGGCGGTGATGGTCACCTGGCTGATTGTGAGCAACGGGCTGTGGGACCGGCCGGTCAAGGACAGCCTCTCCCGCGTCATGGCGCTCTACAACCTCTCCACGATCCTCACCCTGTTGGTCTGCGTGGTGGCGCTCTACCTGCTGCTGGTGGTGTTGATTCTGCTGGGTGGGCTGATTGTGATCTCCCCGGAGTTCATGGCCACGCTCTTGGACACGGATCGGGTCCAGTTCACCAACTACTTGGACATCGCTTGGCTCAGTGCAGCCATGGGAGTGGTGGCCGGAGGGCTGGGCTCCAGCTTTGACAGCCGTACCGACCTCAAGAAGCTCACCCACGGCCAACGCGAGCGCCAGCGCCGGTATGCAGAGGACTGATCCTGCGGGTGGTGCTGTGCTGGGCGAGTTCTGCGCATTCTGGGACCCCATCAGGCGCTGATGACGGCTCAGATTGCGCAGAACTCGGGCGAGGCGACTGGCTACGTCCAAGCCGGCGGCAGTTTGGTCCCGCATGAAGGGCTGATGACGTACCAAAGTGGCACCGGCTTGGGTCTTGGCGCCGGGGACCCGCCGAACTGGCAGCCAGACACGCAAAAGGCCCCTGACCTGGTCAACAAACCCAGGTCAGGGGCCTTGCAATATTGTGCGCGGAGGGGGACTTGAACCCCCACCCTCTAATACGAGGACTAGCACCTCAAGCTAGCGCGTCTGCCTATTCCGCCACCCGCGCAGGTGACCGGGAGCCGTTTTGGGGGCACATGCACCCACTCGACCGCCGAGCAACGACGACGACTGTAGCACAATCACCGCCCTCACCCACCATCACCCGGGGGCACACCAACAAGCACCAAGACCAGCACCAACGCCAGGATGAACACCTGGTTCAACAACCACCGGGTGCGCCCGGTGAAGGTAACTCTGGCGGTGGGCAGGCCCCCACCAGGCACGTCAGTCCGTGGGCAGGACTGACCTGTAGACCTCCAGGGTGCGCTCGGCAATGGCCTCCCAGGAGAAGTGCTCCTCCGCCCGGATCCGGCCGGCCTCACCCATGGCGCGGGCCCGCTCAGGATTGGAAATCACCTCGGTCAGGGCGGCCGCAAAGTCGGAGACGAACTTCTCCGGATCCAACGGGGTCCCGGATCCGTCGTCCACCTGCTGGATCTCCACCAAGCGGCCAGTCTCCCCGTCCACCACCACCTCGGGGATACCACCGGTGGCGGTGGCCACCACGGCGGCACCGCAGGCCATGGCTTCCAGGTTGACGATGCCCAGGGGTTCGTACACGGACGGGCAAGCGAAGGCAGTGGCGTGGGACAGGATCTGAATGACCTCACGGCGCGGGAGCATCTGCTCAATCAGCACCACGCCTTCCCGGGTGGCGCGCAACTCCTCAATGAGGCCGTTAACCTCGGCGGCCAGCTCGGGGGTGTCGGCTGCACCAGCGCACAGCACCAGCTGCACCTCGGGCGGCAGCTGCAAGGCGGCGCGCAGCAGGAACGGTACACCCTTCTGGCGGGTCACTCGGCCCACGAACACCACGGACGGCTTGGCGGGGTCGATCCCGAACTTCTCCAGGACGTCCGTGCCCTCGTCCCGGTTCCACTGGGAGACGTCAATGCCGTTGTGCACCACCTGCACCTTGTTGGCATCGATTTCCGGGTAGCAGCGCAGGATGTCCTTGCGCATGCCGTCGGACACGGCGATCACCGCGGCGGCGTTGAGGTAGGCGGTCTTTTCCACAAAGGAGGAGATGGCGTACCCACCGCCCAGCTGCTCTGCCTTCCAGGGCCGCAGCGGCTCCAGGGAGTGGGCGGAGATCACATGGGGAATCCCGTGCATCAGGGAGGCCAGGTGCCCGGCCATGTTGGCGTACCAGGTGTGGGAGTGGACCAGGTCTGCTCCCCCGATGTCACCGACCATGGCCAGGTCCGTGCCCAGGGTTTCAATGGTGGCGTTCTGCCCGGCAAGATCATCCGGGACCTTGTAGGCCTGCACTTGGGCCCCGTGGAAGTTGGGTTCGCGGGGTTCCCCGAAGCAGCGGACGTTGAGTTCAACCAGCGGCGCCAGGACCCGGGATAGCTCAGCGACGTGAACGCCGGCGCCACCGTAGATTGCGGGCGGGAACTCCTTGGACACGATGTCGATACGCACGTGACTGAGACTACATTCACCGGGGCCGCACGCCCACATCGGAGCGGGTTGATGCGCAACCTTACGGTTGCTTTGCGCAATCTGAGGTCCTCAACTTCCCACGGGACCCCCTTTCAGGGTTGAGTTGTCCCGGAACCACGGTCCTCTCCGCGGGGGGCCGCGTCCCGAACCCCCGTTCGGGATCACGACGACGACGTCTTGAGAGGTGCACATGGCACGCAAAAAGGTGCTGGCAATTGTTCTGGCTGGTGGTGAGGGCAAACGCCTGATGCCCTTGACCGAAGACCGGGCCAAGCCGGCTGTTCCGTTTGGCGGAACCTACCGGTTGATCGACTTTGCCCTGTCCAACCTGGTCAACTCGGGGTACCTGCAGATTGTGGTGCTCACGCAGTACAAGTCGCACTCCCTGGACCGTCACCTCTCTGAGACGTGGCGGCTGTCCACGTTGTTGGGCAACTACATTGCTTCCGTTCCGGCTCAGCAGCGTCACGGCAAGGACTGGTTCCTGGGTTCGGCCAACGCCATCTTCCAGTCCATGAACCTGATTGACGATGCCAAGCCGGACATCGTGGTGGTGGTGGGTGCCGATCACGTGTACCGCATGGACTTCTCCCAGATGGTGGATTTTCACATCGAATCCGGTGCCAAGGCCACCGTGGCCGGTGTGCGTCAGCCCTTGGACTTGGTCACGTCCTTCGGCGTCGTTGAGACCGATCCGGAGGATCCCACCAAGATCACCCAGTTTGTGGAGAAGCCCGCCACCACACGTCCGTTGGATGATGACCCCACCCAGTTCCTGGCCTCCATGGGCAACTACGTTTTCAACACGGACGCCCTGGTGGAAGCCCTGCAGCAGGATGAGTCCCGTGATGACACGGACCATGACATGGGCGGGGACATCATGCCGTACTTTGCGGACCGCGGTGAGGCGGCGGTGTACGACTTCACCAACAACGATGTCCCCGGTTCCACCGACCGTGACCGTCAGTACTGGCGGGACGTGGGCACCTTGGATTCGTACTACGACTCCCACATGGACCTGCTGCGTCCCATGCCCGTGTTCAACCTCTACAACACGGCTTGGCCGCTCTACACCCATCAGGTCACCGCACCGCCGGCCAAGTTGGTGCGCGGCCCCTACCAGGAGGGTGGCGTTGCCACGGACACCATTCTGTCTCCCGGCGTGATCGTGGCCGGTGGCCGGGTCCAGGAGTCCGTGCTCTCCCCCAACGTGGTGATCGGCAACCACGCGCGGGTGGACAAGTCCGTGCTGCTGCCCAATGTGCATGTGGAGGATGACGCCGTGGTGGAGCGCTGCATCGTGGACAAGAACGTGGTCATCCCGGCAGGTACCCGCGTGGGTGTCAGCGCGGAGGAGGACCGTGCTCGCGGCCTGCACGTCACGGAGTCCGGGATCACCCTGATTCCCAAGAACTACAAGTTCGACCAGTCCTGACACGCACCGAGACCTCCGTCATGTCCTTGACCAGCGTGGATTTAGGGACATAACGGAGGTCTCGGCATGTTTGGGGGTGGGCGGATGGAGGCGAAGACGACGCCGCCCGCTCACCTCACGCGGTGCGGGTCACCTCCACGGTGACCTCCAGCGCCTGGGTGCCACCACCGCCGGTGACCACGCCCTTGAGCGGCGGAACGTCCTTGTAGTCGCGACCGTGACCCACCTTGACGTGGAGATCATCCAGGTACTTGTGGTTGGTGGGGTCATAGGCAATCCATTCGCGGTCCCACCATTCCACCCAGGCGTGGGACTCCCCCGCCACGGTCACACCAATGCCGGCGGAGTCATCCGGGTGCAGGTAGCCGGAGACGTAGCGGGCGGGAATGCCCAAGTGACGCAGCACGGCCACGGACACGTGTGCCAGGTCCTGACACACACCGCGTCCATCGGCCCAGACGGCGTCGGCGTCGGTGTGGACCCCGGTGACTCCGGATTCGTAGGTGACCTGCTCGCGGATGCGGCGGAAGACCTCCTTGACGGCTGCTGCCGGTGAGTCGGCGCCCTCACGGACCTCAGCGGCCACTGCGCGCAGGGCCTCGCCGGGGGTGGTGAGCCGGGTGGGCACCAGGTATTCGGCGTAGCTGTCCTGGTGTTGGGGGGAACCCAGGTGTTCCCAGCTCAGTCCGACTGCATCCGGGTCAACGGAGCGCCGGTGGACCTCCACCTCCGCAGAGGAACGCACTTCCAGGACGGAGTGCCGTGCGGGGACGTCAAAGTCGGCCACGCGGGTGCCAAAGTAGTCCACGTAGTTGTGGATGTGCGCGGTACCGGGCTTGACCGCCAGTTCTGCGGTGAGCACCAGCTGTTGGTCATCGGAGACCGGGGTCATGCGGGCCTCGTTGTGGGAGCGCTTGACCTTGGTGTCGTAGACGTAGCGGGTCACGTGGTTGATGGTCAGACGGGTCACAGGACGCCTCCAAACCAGGAAGATTCCTGTTCGTGGGTGAAGTACTTCTCCGTCACGGATTCGGCGGCCTGGGCCACCGCGGCCTGGACGGCGTTGAGGTGCTGGGGCAGTTCCCGGACCACGCTGGCGGTGTCCAGGTATTCCAGTTCGGCACGGGAACGGCCCACAATCCTGCGGGCGTCGTTGGTGAAGCCCATGCGTCGGGAGCCTGGGTCGAGTGCTTCCAGGATGCGTTCGGCGTGGGTCAGGGAGAAGATCACCGAACGCGGGAACAAGCGGTCAAGCAGCAGGAAGCGCACCGCGGATTCATCGTTGAAGGTCCCGTGCCGGGTGCGCAGGAAGGCCTCGTAGGCGCCGGCGCAATGCAGGATGTCCACCCAGGAGGTCTCACTGGTGGGTAGACCTGCAGCAGGCAGCCCGGAGGTGCGGGTCCACAACAAACGGGCGGTCATGTCCGCGCGTTCCAGGGTCACGCCCAAGGTGAGGAACTGCCAGGACTGGTCGTGGGACATGGTCATCTCCGCCTGCCCACGGATCATGGAGATCCGTTCCGCCGCCCACTGACACATGCGGAAGGTCCCCACCACGTCATGCCGGTGCTGGTTGAGCCCGTAGTACGTGGAGTTCACGGCCTCCCACATCTTGGAGGAGACGATCTCCCGCGCTCGCCGGGAATTTTCCCGGGCGGCGTTGACGGAACCGGCAATGGAGGTCAGGGAGTCCTTGTTCCAGGCCAGTTCGTGGATCAGGTCCCCCACATCCGGCTCGTCCTTGGAGATGGGGGCGCCCATGACCTCCATGATCCGCCGGACCTCACTGGACTGTTGAGCTTCAGGCAGCTGGGTGATGCGCTCCAGGTGGACGTCCAGGATGCGGGAGACTCCATCGGCGCGCTCCATGTAGCGTCCGATCCAGAACAGGGATTCGGCAATGCGGCTGAGCATGGCTCATGCCTCCTTTCCTGAACGGGTCTGCTGCTGTTGCTGCTGTTGGTCGTTGAGCTCGGCGTCGTCAGCCCAGTGGGAGGTCACGGGGAAGGTGGCCATGGAGGCCACCGTCTCCGCCTGCTCGGGTTGTGGTTCCACCGGGGCGGAGCGGTTGCCGATCACCCAGGTGTCCTTGGATCCACCGCCCTGGGAGGAGTTCACAATCAGGGAGCCCTTGGTCATGGCCACACGGGTCAGGCCACCGGGCAGCACGTACATGTCCTCACCGGAGTTCACGCAGAAGGGGCGCAGGTCCACGTGACGCGGGCTGAAGCTTTCGCCGTCGAACGTGGGAACGGTGGAGAGCTGCAGAACCGGCTGGGCGATCCACCCGCGGGGATCCGCCAGGACCTTGGCCCGCAGTTCTTCCAACTCCTCCGGGGTGGCGCGTGGGCCGATCACAATGCCCTTGCCGCCGGAGCCGTCCACCGGCTTGACCACCAGCTCCTCCAGGTGTGAGAGCACGTACTCGCGCGCCTCGTCCTCCTCAAGGCGGTAGGTGTCCACATTGGGAAGGATCGGCTCCTCATCCAGGTAGTAACGGATGAGATCCGGCACGTAGGAGTAGACCAGTTTGTCGTCAGCCACGCCGTTGCCCACCGCATTGGCAATGGTCACGTTGCCGGCCCGGGCCGCGTTGACCAGTCCGGGGCAGCCCAGCACGGATTTGGGGAGGAACTGGAGGGGATCGGTGAAGTCGTCGTCGATCCGCTTGTAGATCACGTCCACGCGCTGCTCACCTTCCGTGGTGCGCATGTAGACACGGTCACCGCGAACCACCAGGTCCCGGCCTTCCACCAGCTCCACACCCATCAGCCCTGCCAACAGCGTGTGCTCAAAATAGGCGGAGTTGAACACGCCCGGAGTCAGCACCACCACCACGGCGTCCTCCCCCGGTTCAGGGGCGGTGGCCTTCAAAGCGTGCAGCAGGTGCCGGGGATAAGAGTCCACCGCCATGATCGGCGTGGACATGAAAGCTTCCGGCAGGCCCTTCATCATGGCCCGCCGGTTCTCGATCACATAGGACACCCCGGACGGCACCCGGACGTTGTCCTCCAGCACGCGGAACACGCCGTCGTCGTCACGCACCACGTCAATGCCGGCCACATGAATCCGCACCCCACCGGCAGGCTTGAAACCCCAGACCGGGCGGTGGAAGTGGGCGGAGGAGGTGATCAGCGCTCGCGGCACAATGCCGTCCGTGATGACCCGCTGATCCCCGTAGACGTCATCCAAGAACAGCTCCAAAGCCTTGACGCGCTGCTTGACGCCGCGCTCAATGACCTCCCATTCCTGCATGGTGAGCACCCGGGGCACAATGTCCAGGGGGAAGGGGCGCTCCTCACCGGCAAAGTCAAAGGTCACGCCGCGGTCCAGGAAGGATCGGGCCATGGATTCATCCCGGGAGGTCACATCCCCCA
>NZ_JROX01000293.1:0-1136 GCF_000800955.1 Kocuria sp. ZOR0020 | reverse complement strand
ACGCGCTCGTGACCGCGGGAGTGACCGCGTCGGTCGGCACCGTCGGAGACTCCTACGACAACGCTCTCGCAGAGACCGTCAACGGGCTCTACAAGACCGAGCTGATCTACTCCCGGCCCGTCTGGGAGACGGCCAGCACGGTCGAACTCGCCACGATGGGCTGGGTCAACTGGTGGAACACCCAGCGCCTTCACGAGGCCCTCGACTACCGCACGCCCGCAGACGTCGAGGCCGCCTACACTCACCCCACGACGACCGCACCCGCGACCGTCTGACCACGGACGAAACCCAGGACGCTTCAGTTTCGTGCGCTCACCGTAGCCGGGGATGACCCAGTCCGCTGGTGGGCGGGCAGCTCCACCGTGAAGACCGCGCCCTGCCCGCGACCAGGGGAGGTGGCTGTGAGACGTCCGCCGTGGGCTTCGGCCAGGGCCTTGGAAATGGTCAGGCCGATCCCGGAGCCACCATGGTCGCGGTCGCGGGCGGTGTCACCGCGGTAGAAACGTTCAAAAACGTGAGGTATCTGCTCCAGGCTGATGCCGTCGCCGGTATCGGCGACACGGATGGCCACCCGCCCTGGGCCCTGCCGGTTGGCGCTGAGCGTGACCTGTCCGCCGGCTGGGGTGTGGCGCAGGGCGTTGGAGAGCAGGTTGCCCAGCACCTGGCCCATGCGTTGCCGGTCGGCCTCGATGTCCCCGGCGGTCTCGTCGACGTCGATGTTCAGGGCCACACCTTCGGCGGCGTAGGCCTCCCGGTGGGCCTCGGCGGCCGCGCGCACCAGCTCGGCCACAGGTTGTTCGGTGCGGTCCAGGATGATGCGGCCTTCCTCCGCGCGGGAGACGTCGTTGATGTCTTCCACCAGACGGGTGAGGCGGGCGAGCTGTTCACCCATGAGCTCGCTGGTGGTCTCGTCCCAGTGGGCGACCTCGTCCTGGAGCGCCTCCAGGTAGACCGTGAGCACGGAGATGGGGGTGCGCATCTCGTGGGCCAGGTCGGAGAGCATCCGTCGGCGGGTGTCTTCGGTGCGCTCCAGCTGGGCGGCCATGGTGTTGAACGCCCCGGCGAGGGCGTCCACCTCAGCGCCGGCGCCCATGGCGGGGACCCGGGTGTCGTAGCGGCTGCGGGCCATGGCCTGG
>NZ_JROX01000292.1:0-4016 GCF_000800955.1 Kocuria sp. ZOR0020 | reverse complement strand
GAACGACGTGGAAGGGATCCATCAGCGCTACCGCGCCCGGTAGGGCCTCGCTGGCGGCGGTATTGAACCCGGAGAATCCGTCCATCGCTACCACCTCGATGCGGTCCTTCCGTTGCTTGGGGTGGGCCTCCAGCCAGGGTGGTGTCAAAGCGTGGAAGCAACATGGGGTTCGCCGGCCAGTAGTCGGGCGAAGGATTCTGTCGGTGTCAGGAAGCCCAGTGGGCGGCGGGCCGGTTGTTGATCTCCTCCGCGATGGTGGTGAGGTAGGGCTGGTGGTCGGGGATCGCCGTGCCCTTGGGGAGGTACTCGCGGTAGAGCCGGTTCGTGTTCTCGTTCGATGGCCGCTGCCACGGCGAGTGGGGGTCGGCGAAGTAGACCGGCATGTCTGTGGCCGGGGAGACCTTTGCGTGGTGCGCCATCTCGCTGCCCTGGTCCCATACCAGCGAGGTCTGCATCATCCGGGGCAGCTCGGTGAAGTACTCGATCACCGCGTCCGCGGTGCCCTCGGCGTGTTTCGAGGGCAGGGCGAGCGGGCCGGTGAACCCGCTCATCCACTCCACCAGCGTCGCCGCGCACGAGGACCCGTTCTTCCCGATGATCAGGTCGCCCTCCCAGTGCCCGGGTACCCGCCGCTTCGCCGCGTCCTCGCCACGCTCCGCGATCGGGACCATCCCCACGATCGGCCCGCCTCGGGAGCGGCCGTGCGTGCGGGGCCGGCGCTTGGTCCGTTTGGACTGCAAGAAGATCCCACGCTTGGCAAGTTCTCCGCGGGGGATCGCGTAGATGTACTGGTAGATCGCTTCTCCGCTGACGGTGCGGCCCTGAGCGTCGGGAGAGTTCGCCATGCGTTCAACGGTCGGGTCTGCGGCCTCCAGACGCAAGCGACCCGCGATCTCGTTCGGCGTCCATGACGCTGCGAGGTCGGCGTTGACGCGGGCCTCGAGTACCGGGTCCTTTGCCACTTTCCGGACCTGTGGGCGAGAGCGCTGGCGTTGCGCTTTCACGTCCGCGGTCACGGCTTGATAGCCGCGCGTCTTCGTCGAGTTCGGTCGAAGCTCTCTGGAGACCACCGAAGGGCATCTACCCAGGTGAGACGCGATCTTCCGGACTCCCCACCCGGCCTTCGATCCCGTCGAGATCTCCATCCGCTCCGTGAAGGTGAGTCGCCGCCGCACCATCCCAGGCCTCCTCGCCTCGAGCCCCCACCGACCGGGAGTGTTGCTACGACGCTATGACACCACCAACCGACAGTCATCTCTTGCCGATTTACATTCAGCCGACGACCTGAATGAAGCCAGCAGCCGAATGCACTCGACGGTCTACGTCGAAGTCGTGGTCTGGTCCAGGTCTCGGCGTCCCTTGCGGAGCCCGATTTCGTAGGCTGTAAAGGAAATGAGCGTCAGTGCGATTAACGGCAGCACGAACCACGCCATGGCTACGGTGAATCCCTCCAGTGCATCGTGCGCTGTGGCAGCCAGCACAAGGTATCCGGTGTAGGCGGCGTACAAAACCACGAACAAGCCGCCCTCCCAACGCGCCACCGCGAAGCCCGTGAACGCGATCGGCAGTAGTGCCACTGCGGCCGCCAGCATTACTGGGATATCGAAGGCCACTGCGGCGCCGGATACGGGAATGCCTTCAAGAGAGATGAGCGCGGTTAGTCCTAGCACTACCCCTATGTTGATGATATTGCTGCCGACCACGTTGCCCACCGCTAGGTCCCGTTCACCGCGACGCACGGCAATGATGGACGTCGCCAGCTCGGGCAGCGATGTCCCGACAGCCACAACGGTCAGTCCGACCACGAGGCTGCTTACGCCCAACGTGGTGGCTATGTTCACTGCTCCTTCCACGAGCAGCGTGGCACCGGCGACCAGCAACGCGACCCCCAGCAGCACAAAGAAGAGCGACCTGCTGACCGAGGCGCCTAGCGCAGCCCCTTCCTCGCCGGCTGGATCGACGGTTGCCGGTTCTCCTGTCCCTTCCCGGGCATTCACCGCGGTCTTGGCGTCCCGCCGACTAATCACCACGGACATTATGGTGTGGACCACCACACCGAAAAATAGTATCAGCCCGTCCACCGCACTGATCCTCCCATCCAGGGACACAAGGAGCAGTAGAACTGACAAGACGACCATCAGGGGCAGGTCAAAGCGGATCAGCCTCCGCTTTACAGCGAGGGGAACGACCAGCGCGGACAGTCCCAGGATGAGCAGAACATTAATGATGTTGCTGCCAACCGCATTGCCCACGGCAAGCCCCGGTTCATCACGCAGTACAGCACCGACGCTCACTGCGAACTCGGGTGCCGACGTCGCCGCTGACACTACGGTGAGACCGATCACCAATGACGAAATCCCGAAACGTCCGGCCAGTGCTGACGCCCCACGCACCAAAAATTCCCCACCCAAGACCAGCAGCACCAGTCCGGCCACGATCCGTCCAATATCAAGCGCATCCATGAGTAGGAGTGTACGGACCACAGTTCAGGCCCTGCCACGAGCACCCGCTGACCTCGAGATTTCACTGGGGTGTGGTCTCGACGGGTGGGCGTCATAGAGAAAGGTGCTCCTGGCCTGGGATGATACGGGGTGTCGAGTCTCGTAATCCCTGGCCGGAAGGAGCACCTTTCAGGTGTCCCACCCCACCGTGTTCTTCTACCCCCGCCCGCGTGTGGACGTCGCTGAGGTCCCGACGGCCTCGCATGCGGGCGCGGTGCTGCTGACCGACACGATCCACGCCACCGGCCTCGCCTCTTCGCTGCGTGAAGCGTTGGGTTCATGGACGAAACCGCTGGCCGAGCATCACGCCTCCAAGGTCCTGCTGGACCTCGCGATGACTCTCGCGGTGGGCGGGGAGGTCGCCCGTGACACCGACCTGCTGCGGTGCGAGCCGGGCCTGTTCGGTGACGTCGCCTCGGCCCCAACGATCTCCCGCACGCTCACCACCCTCGCTGAGGACGCGCCCGCCGTGATGACCGCGATCGCCAGGGCTCGCAGGACCGCGCGCGAGCAGGCCTGGGCCCTGGCCGGCGAGCATTCCCCGGCCGAGGGGACGAGCGCGAAGA
This sequence comes from Kocuria sp. ZOR0020, assembly GCF_000800955.1. NCBI lineage: Bacteria > Bacillati > Actinomycetota > Actinomycetes > Micrococcales > Micrococcaceae > Kocuria > Kocuria sp. ZOR0020. The sequence continues at coordinate 949 of NZ_JROX01000292.1, read as the reverse complement.
CCCCGCTGGTCATCGACCTCGACGCCACCCTGATCAACGTCCACAGTGAGAAGGAGCAAGCCGCCCCGACGTTCAAACGCGGCTTCGGCTACCACCCTCTGTACGCGTTCCTGGACCACGGCAGCGAAGGAACCGGGGAACCGCTCGCGATCCACCTTCGCCCCGGCAACGCGGGCTCGAACACCGCCAGCGATCACATCGCCGTCACCCGTCTGGCCCTTGCGCAGCTCCCACCGGCCCTGCTGGGCCGGGCCGGGCGGGGATCGAAAAAGGTCCTGATTCGCACCGACGGGGCCGGCGGCCCCAAGGACTTCGCGGGCTGGCTGGAGCGGCAGCGTCTGGCCTACTCAGTCGGGTTCACCCTCCCCGCGAACACTCCTGACCTGTTGGAACGTATTGATGAGGCGAAGGCGTGGACTCCTGCCTACGACACCGACACCGAAGGGATCCGCGATGGGGCATGGGTCGCGGAACTGACCGGACTACTGGACCTGCCCGGGTGGCCCCCGGAATGCGGGTAATCGTAAGGAAGGAACGCCCCCACCCCGGAGTGCAGCTACGGATCACCGATCACAAAGGGATGCGGATCACTGCGTTCGCGACCAACGCCCCACGCGGCCAGCTTCCAGTGCTGGAGCTGCGTCACCGCCGCCGCGCGCGCTGCGAGGACCGGATCCGCAACGCCAAGGACATGGGCCTGATGAAGTTCCCGCTGCAGGGATTCGCGCAGAACCAGGTCTGGTGCCAGATCGTCCAGCTCGCCGGCGTCATCGTCGCCTGGATGCAGGCCATCGCGCTGGCCGGCCATGATGCACGTCGCTGGGAGCCCAAACGGTTTCGCGCACGGTTGTTCGAGATCCCCGCGACCATCGTGCGCCGCTGTCGGCACAAGATCCTGCATTCGAGGCTCATCGCATTTGAGGGTGTAGCAAGGGTCTGAAGCCGCCTG
>NZ_JROX01000291.1:0-2910 GCF_000800955.1 Kocuria sp. ZOR0020 | reverse complement strand
CATCCTCCCGTGGAATCAGAGCCTCCACCAGACCCGGGGCGATACATCGGCCTGTATGGAGATCCCGGTGGACAAATACACATCAAGTGTTATTGCCGGATGGAATCCGGATCCCACATATTGGTTCTCGGATGCGATATCTGGTGGCGCTGACGTCGTCGTGTGGAAAATGCACGACGACGGCGGACCTCAGTATGGATGGGTGAAGGTTCCATGAGGCAGAGAACGTGCGTCAGGCGCCACTGCCAGCGCCCTGTGGCAACCCCTGCCAACCTCGCCACTGGCCCGGAATCGCGGGGCTGACTGGTGCTAGCATGGTGGTGGGCCAAAGGCCCGGCGTGGCACCAGCGCCGGAGGGCATGGTGATCCCACGCGGATGGGAGATGACCATGGTGGCAGCCTGGGGCCGGTGAACAGCCAGGCAAGACAATCCCCTGCAGGGCATTAGTCGACCCCTTCATTCGGAGACTTGAACCGCAAAGGTGCGGTGATTCCATCGGGCATTTCATGACACACCTGCTCGTGGCAATCATGCTGGAGGTGTGAAATGACGAGTGAAGCATTTGTTCTGTGGTTTGAAGATCTCAAGTACACCGACATTCCCCAGGTGGGTGGCAAGAACGCCTCCCTGGGAGAGATGATTCGCAGCCTTTCAGAAGAGGGCGTCCGTGTGCCCGGTGGTTTTGCCACCACCGCCCACGCCTACCGCGAGTTCATCCGCCACAACCACCTCAAAGACATCTTGGCGGAGGAGACCCAGGCCCTGGACAAGGGCGAACGCAGCCTGGAACAGGTGGGAACCACCATCCGCCGCGCGCTGCGCCACGGGGAGTTCCCGGAGGAGATCGCACAAGCCATTCGTGAGGCGTACGCGGAAATGTGCCGCCGGGACGGGGCGGATGCAGCATCGGTTGCCGTGCGCAGCAGCGCCACCGCGGAGGACCTGCCGGAGGCCAGCTTTGCCGGCCAGCAGGAGACCTACCTGAACATCAGCGGTGCTGAGGATCTGTTGGCCGCTTGCCGTCGCTGCTACGCATCCCTGTTCACAGACCGTGCCATCAACTACCGGCGCGAACGTGGATTCGACCACCTGGAGGTCGCCTTGTCCGTGGGCGTGCGGAAGATGGTCCAGTCCGACCGCGCCGGTTCCGGCGTGATGTTCTCGATTGACACGGACACGGGTTTTCCGGACGTCGTCGTGATCGATGCTGCCTGGGGGCTCGGTGAGACCGTGGTGCAAGGTGCGGTTGACCCGGACGAGTACCGCGTGTTCAAGCCGCGGCTGAACGAGCCTGGCCTGAACCCCATCCTGACCAAGACCCTGGGCCGCAAGGAAAAGAAGATGGTCTACGCGGTGGGTGGCAACGAATCCACCCAGACCGTGGACACCCAGGAAGCCGAACGCAAGCGGCTGGTGCTGGCCGATGAGGAGATCCTCACCCTGGCGCGCTGGTCGGTGATCATCGAAAAGCACTACGGCAACGCCATGGACATGGAGTGGGCCAAGGACGGCGTGACCGGTGAGCTGTTCAGCGTCCAGGCCCGCCCGGAGACGGTGCAGTCGCGCAAGGCCGCCACCGCCATGCCCACCTTTGACCTCAAGGAACGCGGTTCCGTGGTCACCTCGGGCACCTCTGTGGGGGAGTCCATCGCCGTCGGTCCCGCCCGTGTCCTGCACAGCCCGCACCAGATGGACAAACTCAACGACGGCGACGTCCTGGTCATCGAACGCACCGACCCCGACTGGGGCCCCATCATGAAACGGGCCTCGGCAATCGTCACGGATCACGGTGGCCGCACCAGCCACGCGGCAATCGTCAGCCGCGAGGTGGGCGTGCCCGCCGTCGTCGGCACCGGGGGCGGCACCCGCTCCATCCAGGACGGTCAAATGGTCACCGTCTCCTGTGCGGAGGGCAGTGAGGGGTTCGTTTACGCCGGCGCCCTGCCTTTCGAGGAGAAGCAACTCTCCCTGGATGAGTTGCCGAACTCGCCGGTGCGTCTGATGATCAACCTGGCCACCCCGGATGCCGCATTGCACTGGTGGCGGTTGCCGGTCAACGGTGTGGGGTTGGCGCGGATGGAGTTCATTGTCAACGACGTCATCAAGATCCACCCGCTGGCGCTTACCAGGTTCGATCAGGTGGAGGACCCTGCTGTTCGGGCCACCATTGAGGAGCTCACGGCCGGTTACCAGGACAAGTCCGAGTACTTTGTGGACCACCTGGCCCGCGGGATCGCCACCATTGCGGCCTCCCAGTACCCGGATCCCGTGATTGTGCGCATGAGCGACCTCAAAACCAACGAGTACGCACAGTTGATCGGCGGCACCCAGTTCGAGCCCAAGGAAGAAAACCCCATGCTGGGTTTCCGCGGAGCCTCTCGGTATTACAGCCAGAACTACAAGGCCGGATTTGCACTGGAATGCCGTGCCATCAAGCGAGCGCGTGAGCAAATCGGGGTGGACAACCTGGTGGTGATGATCCCGTTTGTGCGAACCCCGCAGGAGGCGGACCGTGTGATCCAATTGCTCGCGGAGAACGGTCTGGAACGCGGCAAGGACGGATTGCAGCTCTACATGATGTGCGAAATCCCCTCCAACGTGTTCCTGATCGAGGAATTCGCGCAGCGGTTTGACGGGTTCTCCATCGGCAGCAACGACCTCACCCAGTTGATCCTGGGCGTGGACCGTGACTCGGAGGAGCTCAGCGACCTGTTCGACGAACGCAATCAAGCCGTGAAGACGGCCATTGCCCAGGTCAATGAGAAGGCGCACGCCGCCGGCTGCAAGGTTGGCATTTGTGGCCAGGCCCCAAGCGACTACCCGGATTTCGCCAGGTTCCTGGTGGAGCACGGGATCGACTCAATGAATCGCCCCGGGTTTGTTAGAGGCTCGCAAGTGCCGCGTCGGCG
>NZ_JROX01000030.1:0-9579 GCF_000800955.1 Kocuria sp. ZOR0020 | reverse complement strand
GAAACGCTCACCGGCGGCCCCCCGCCACGAATGCGGCGGCAGTGGCCAGTGCCATGCCCGCCATGGCCACACCAGTCCGTTTGAACGTGTGGGCCAGATCAGCGGTGGGAACGCGCGGGTCCGGCGGCAGCCCGTAGACCTCGGGTTCATCCAGGAGCAGGAAGATGGAGCCGGTGCCGCCCACGCCGTCGTTGGGGTTGGCACCGTAGAGCCTTGCCTCCGTCATGCCCTGCTCGTGCAACTGAGCCACTCGCTGTTGGGCGGTGGCCAACAGGTCCTCACGTTGCCCGTACTTGATGGAGGTGGTGGGGCAGGTCTTGGCGCAGGCCGGGGTTTCGTCATCCTTGAGGCGGTCGTAGCACAGCGTGCACTTCTGGGCCACGCCGTCCTGGGGTTTGCGGACGGTGTCCGGCATCTCCCGGCTGGCTGGTGTGTCCACCAGGCCGTCCTCGCGCCGTTCGATCACGCCGAACGGGCAGCCGGCCACGCAGGTGCCGCAGCCGTTGCAGATGTCGTCCTGGACCACCACGGTCCCGTACTCGGTGCGGAAAAGCGCGCCAGTGGGGCACACGTCCAGACAGCCCGCGTTGGTGCAGTGTTTGCACACGTCAGAGGACATCAGCCACCGGAACTCCGGGGTGGGGCCCGAATCCGACGACGACGCCGAACCGCACCCTCCCGACCCACAACCCCCACCGGCGGAACCCGTGCCGGCGGAACCCGTGCCCGAGGCGACGGAAGAACCGGATGAGGGCGCGCCCACCTGGGGCATTCCCAGGCTCACCAGCTTCCGACCGGATTCCCGTGCCTGCTCGATCCGTTGGCTGTCCTGTTCAATGAACGCCACGTGCCGCCAGGTGTCCGCGCCCAGGGCTCCTGTGTTGTCGTAGGAGGAACCCAGGATCGAGTAGTCGCCGTCCGCGGGGTTGCGGTTCCACTCCTTGCAGGCCACTTCACAGGCCTTGCAGCCGATGCAGATGGAGGTGTCCGTGAAGAACCCGCGGCGTGAGTGCGGGTGATCGTAGTGGGCATCAGAAGTCGGGTTACCGTCCTTGGGCTCAGCGCTCATCGGTTCTCCTCCACTTCTGCTTGCGGATCCGTGACCCGAACATTGCCGGTCTCCAGGTCCAGCCCGGCACGTTGCTGGTACTTCTTGACCAATTCCACCAGCTCGGTGCCGCGGGGGCGTCGGCCGGGTTGGATGTCACAGAGCCCCACCTTGGACTCCTGAATGTGCACGTTGGGATCCAGGGTGATGCCCATGAGGTCATTGGCGGCATCGCCACTGACCACTGCCTCACCGCCAACACCCCAGTGGTACGGCAGACCGATCTGATGCACTGTCCGTCCACCGGACTGCAGTGGGCGCATGCGTTCAGTGATCATCACCTTGGCCTCAATGGCGGCACGTGGGGAGACCAACGTGGCCCAGCCGTTGTGTTCCAACCCGCGTTCGGCGGCCAGCTCAGGTGAGACCTCACAGAACATCTCCGGTTGCAGCTCCGCCAGATACGGCAGCCAGCGACTCATGCCACCGGCCGTGTGCTGCTCCGTCAGCCGGTAGGTGGTGAACATGAACGGGTAGACCTCCGCCCCCGGTTCACCCTCACTGGGTGCGCTGAGGTTGTCCCACCGGGGGAACAGCTCACGCGTGGCATTGGGTTGCTGGGCGTAGAGCGGATTGCGGACCGGGGACTCCTGAGGCTCGTAGTGCGTGGGCAGGGGTCCATCCACCATTCCCTTGGGTGCAAACAACCACCCCTTGCCATCGGCCTGCATGATGAAGGGATCATCCCCGTCCAGAGCGGCGGCCCCGCCGGCCTCCTCGGGGGCCACCGTGCCGGGAGCGCGGTCCACCACAAAGTCAGGGATGTCCTTGCCGGTCCAGCGCCCGGCCTCTTCATCCCACCAGACCAGCTTCTTGCGCTCGCTCCACGGCTTGCCCTGGGGGTCCGCTGAGGCACGGTTGTAGAGAATGCGGCGGTTGGCAGGCCATGCCCAACCCCACTCGGCGGCGATCTCGTCCTGGTCCTTGCCGGGGACCCTGCGCGCAGCCTGGTTCACCTTGTCCGCGTACACCCCGGTGTAGATCCAGCAGCCACCCGCGGTGGAGCCATCACCTTTCATTTGCGCGTAGGAGGACAACGGCTTGCCGGCATCAGGACCTGTGAGGAAGCGCCCGTTGATTTCGGCCAGAACGGACTCAGCATCGGGATCGCCGTCGTCATGAAGCGGGTAGTCCCAGGTGAGGTCCAAGAGCGGGCGGTCCCGCGGATCATCCGAATCGGCCAACCGCTCGCGGATCTTTTGCCCGAACTCATAGAAGAACTTCAGTTCACTCTCGGCCTCGCCTGGTGGCGTCACCGCTTGGTGGCGCCACTGCAGCAGACGCTGCGTCTGGGTGAAGCTGCCGGACTTCTCTACATGGGTGGCTGCGGGGAAGAAGAATACCTCGGTGTCGATCTCCTCAGTGCGCAACTCCCCGGATTCGATCTCCGGGCCGTCCTTCCACCACGTGGCGGATTCAATCAAGCTGAAGTCACGCACCACCAGCCACTTCAGGTGGGACATGCCCATGCGCTGCATGCGCCCATTGGCAGATCCCACAGCTGGGTTCTGACCCAGGATGAAGTAACCCTCAACCTCATCCCGCAGCATGGCGGTCAGGGTCTGGTACGTACCGTGGGGGCCGGTCAGACGGGGCAGGTAGTCATAAGCCCAATCATTCTCCGGTTGAGCTGCATCCCCCCACCACGCCTTGAGAAGGCTGACGGCGTAGGTGTCCGCGTTGGCCCAGAAACCCTTCTGCTGCTTGGAGGCAATGGAGTTGATGTACTCCTGGGAGCTCTGCAGCTCCACCTTGGGCATGGGCAAGTAGCCCGGCAAAAGGTTGAACAGGGTTGGAATGTCCGTGGAGCCCTGGATGCTGGCGTGTCCGCGCAGCGCCATGATGCCGCCGCCAGGGCGTCCCATGTTGCCCAGCAGCAACTGCAGAATCGCAGCTGTGCGGATGAACTGGGCTCCCAATGTGTGCTGGGTCCAACCCACGGCATAGGCAAAGCACGTGGTGCGCTCGCGGCCGGAGTTCTCCGTGATGGAGCGGGCCAGGTAGTCAAAGTCCTCTTCCGAGATGCCACAGGCTTCCCGCACCATCTCCGGGGTGTAGCGCCGGTAGTGGCGCTTGAGGATCTGGAACACGGTGTTGGGGTCCTGGAGAGATTCATCCCGCAACGGTTCCGCCGCTGCCGGCGGGCCGCCACTTCCGTGAGATTCACCTTCCGCATGATCGCTGACTTCTTCGCCGTGCTCCGGGCTCTGGCCGGAGGCTCCCTCATGGGGACGAGTTTGGTATCCCCAGGAGGAAAGGTCGTACCCGCCCTTCTCAGGGTCGTAACCGGAGAACAGGCCGTTCAGGTCCTCGGTGTCCTGGAAGTCCTCAGAAATCAGGTAGGAGGCATTGGTGTAGGCGCGGACATACTCGTCAAACCAGAGTTCGTTGCTGAGCACGTAGTTGATCAAGGCGCCCAGCAGCACGACGTCGGACCCGGCCCGGATGGGCACGTGCTTGTCCGCAATGGCAGTGGTCCTGGTGAAACGTGGATCAACGTGGATCACACGAGCCCCACGGGCCTTCGCCTCAGCCACCCACTGAAAACCGACCGGGTGGCACTCTGCCATGTTGGAACCCTGGATGACAATGCAGTCCGCATTCGCCATGTCCTGCAACGACTGTGTGGCGCCGCCGCGGCCAAAAGAAGTTCCCAAACTGGGAACGGTGGCGGAGTGTCAAATACGCGCCTGGTTCTCGATCTGGATGGCGCCTGCTGCCGTGAACAGCTTCTTGATCAGGTAGTTCTCTTCGTTGTCCAAGGTGGCCCCGCCCAGGGAGGCGATGCCCATGGTGCGGTTGAGTTTGCGACCTTGGTCATCGGCGTCCTGCCAGGTACGACGACGCGTCTCAATGAACCGGTCCGCCACCATGTCCACCGCTTTGCTCAACTCAAGGCGCTGCCAGTCCTTGGCCTTGGGTGCGCGGTAGAGCACGTGGTACTGCCGACCTGGTGCATTGACCAGCTGCTCGCTGGCGGCACCCTTGGGGCACAACCGGCCACGGGAGATCGGAGAATCCGGATCGCCTTCGATCTGGATGACGTTGTTGTCCTTGACGTAGACCTTTTGTCCGCAGCCCACTGCGCAGTAGGGGCACACGCTGCTGACCACGTGGTCTGCGGTGGCATTGCGGGAGGTGATCTGCCGGGTGTGCTCGGAAACGGTGGCTGAACTGCGCGCGGTGGTGTCCGATGTGCGCAGCTGGCGCACCACCGGCCATTCCAGGAAGCTGAACCGTCCCATGGGTGCCAATGTAGTCCAGATCACCACGTGAGGCGATGCCAGGCGCCGGTTGTGGACCAGCGTTGTTGGCAGTGGGGCCATGGACAGGGTCACGCTGGCGCCGGTCATCGACTGACAGGGGCCGTCCAGATCCGATTGGACCACCACGTACCTCCGTGGCAAAGTAGTAAGGGAACTTTTTACTTAGGAGGTCTTCGTGCGTGCATTGACTTGGCAGGCTCCCGGCAAGGTGGAAGTGGTCAACATCCCCAAGCCGGAGCTGCAGCAACCCACCGACGCCATCATCAAGGTGACCTCCACGGCCATCTGTGGATCTGACCTGCACCTCTACAACGTGTTTGGCCCGTACATGGATGCCGGTGACGTGCTGGGCCATGAGTTCATGGGAATCGTGGAGCAGGTTGGTCCGGGAGTCACCAACCTCAGCGTGGGGGATCGCGTGGTGGTGCCCTTCAACGTTTCCTGTGGTCACTGCTGGATGTGTGAGCGCGGATTCTTTGCTCAGTGCGAGACCACGCAGAACACGGAATACGGTGCCGGTGCCTCCCTGTTCGGCTTCAGCAAGATGTACGGCCAGGTCCCCGGTGGCCAGGCGGAGTACGTGCGTGTGCCCCACGCAGACTTTGGCCCCGTCAAAGTTCCGGAAGGGTTCAGTGACGAGCGTGCCCTTTACCTTTCGGACATCCTGCCGACCGCCTGGCAGGGCGTGAAGTGGGCCAACGTGCCCCAGGGTGGGTCCTTGGCCGTGATCGGTCTGGGCCCGGTGGGGCAATTGGCCTTGCGGTCTGCCAAGTACCAAGGCAACGCGGAGAAGATCATTGCCGTGGACCTGGTGGATGAACGCCTGGAGTTGGCTCGATCCTGGGGTGCAGAAGTGATTGACCTGCGGACGGTTGATTCCGTGGCGGATGCGATCTTTGACCTCACGGACGGCCGCGGAGCGGACTCCACTTTGGACGCCGTTGGGATGGAAGCCCACGGGAATCCGGTGGCAGAAGGCGTGGTGAAGCTGGCCAGCAAGCTGCCCAACGCCGTGGGTCAGCCCGTGATGGACAAAGCCGGTATTGACCGCACGGATGCTTTGCTGACCGCCATTCAGGGCGTTCGCCGTTCAGGGACCGTGTCCGTGTCCGGTGTGTATGCGGGCAACGCCAACCCCATGCCGGTGCGGGACATCTTTGACAAGGGTCTGCGCATTGCCATGGGCCAGTGCCATGTGCGCCAGTGGACCGGTGAGCTCTCTGAGATCGTCTTCCAGGAGCAAGACGTTCTGGGGCTGGAGGACCTGGCCACGCACCGCATCCCGCTCAGCGATGCGGCTGAAGCCTACGAGACATTCATGAACAAGCAGGACGGCTGCATCAAGGTGGTGCTGGACCCCACCCGCTGATGATCGAGCAGGCCGCGACACATTGAGTGGCGGCCTGCTTGGTTTATCACGCCAGTGCAGCCAAGAATTCCTCCGGCGTGGTGGCCGATTCCAGTGCTGCACGCTTCTGGTCATCTTCCAGCAGTGTTGCCAGTTGGCGGGTGGCCATGATGTGGGAGGAACTGTTCATGGCGGCCAACGCCGCCACCAGGGTCACGGGGTCGTTGGATTCGTGTCCGAACCTCACCGGCTCGGCCAGGCGGACCCATGCCATGCCGGTTCGGTGGACGTCGTCGTCGGCGCGGGCGTGAGCAAAGGCCAGACCGGGCGTGATCACGATGTACGGGCCGTGCTCCTCCACGTTGTTGATCATGGAGGCGGTGTAGGAATCGTCGCTGATACCGGCCGTCACCAGGAGGTCACCGGCGGCCTGCATTGCCTCACGCCAGTCACCGGCCTGAACGTCCAGGCGGATGGATTCGGGGGTCACCAGTTCATGCAAAGTCGCCATGAACACAGCCTACGGAGTTCGCAAGTGGTGGGGGAGTCCTTGGCGCCTGTTCCTTGGTGGGGACCCGGTATTCACGACGACTATTCACGACGACGGCGCAGCCCCGTCACCCGCGGAAGTCACCTCCAGGGCTCAAGGGTCCATGTGGAGGACACATCGCCGCGCCCGGCCAGCCAGGCCAGCAGCGAACGGGCATCATCTTGGCTGGTCAGTCGCTGCGTGACCGTTGCCAAGAGATTCTGCAGATCCCAGGCAACGTATGCCTCGGGCCAGTCATGTGGCGAGTACCCGATCCCAAGGTCAGCGTGGTGCATCTCTATTTCCCGCAACCGGTGGGCAGGGCAGCCCCTGACCGGGTAGGTGTCACGGGCCATGAACTCCTGGTGGGGCCATCCTGCGCGGACGCACTTTTGCAGAACATCATTCAAATGCTCCTGGGACCGGACCACATGGTCTATCAGTGCGGTGGCTCCCAGCTTGACTCCGTCGTCTATACCTCAGCGGCGCTGGTCCGGGCCGCCGGGATACCGAGGTAGGTCTTCGCCGCGAAGGGCGCCTTCCAGCCGCCTGACATGGCTTTCTGCGTTACCTGCCAAGTGGGCGAGGACGTGGGCTCATGTCCATCCGGGCAAGTGGCTGGGTGCCTCAAGGTCATCCTGGCCGAGTGCCGTCACGGCGCTGAGCAGCCGTTCGCCAGGGGCCACGCACAGCTCAGTGGCCAGAGTCGGTTGTTGTTCCAGGTCAATGGTCTCCATGGGCGAAGGCTACAGCCGCCGTTGTCGCCGCAGAATTCACGTGGACCGTGGTGGTCAGTTCCCTGCCTAGTTGGCTGGGGTGGGTTCAGAGATGGTGGGCAGGGCGTCGTCGTCGGTGGGTGCGGTCTCAGAACTGACGGCGGTGGAGCCGTCCCGACCGGTCCAGATCTCGATGATCGCCCACGCCACAGCCGTCAGCGGCACGGCCAGGACCGCGCCGGCCACGCCACCCAGCAGCGTGCCTGCCGCCACGGCCAGCAGGACAACAGGGCCATGCAGATGCAGGGTTTTGCCCATGATCAGGGGGTGCAGGATGTAGCCGTCAATGTGGTGAACCACCGCCACCAGCGCTGCCAGGGCACCGGCTATGGGGGCACCAATGGTGGGGATGAAGGCGGTGACAAAAATGACCACTGTCAGAGGCACCACCAATGGCACCTGCAGGATCCACAAGCCCAGTCCGATCAGCAAGGCGTCAATCACCGCAATCAGGGCGATGCCGCGTGTGTAGCCACCCAGTGTGGTCACCGTCTGGCGCCCGGAGGCCTGGATCTTCTCCCTGGACGGGCCCTGGACCCAACTGAGAGCGAATGCCCACATCTGCGGGCCGTCCTTGATGAAGAAAAACAGAGTCAACAACATCAGAACGGCACCGGCCAAGACCTCGGAGGCCACGGACAGGCCGCTCAGGGCACTTTGCTCAGCTTGAGAGCTGGTCAGTGCACCCTGCAGCTGTGACAAGGCGGAATTGATGGTTTGTGGATCCACCAGAACCGGCCAGGGGCTGTTGTGGAGCATGTCCTGCAGTTGCTGCCAACCGGAGCTCGCGGAGGACATCAGGTTGTCCCAGCCGTCCTGGATCCCCAACACCACGCCTGTAGTCACAGCACTCAGCCGCACAATCAAGCTCAAGAACACCAACGCGGCTGATGCCAGACCAGGCCAGCCGCGGCGCTCCAACTACGCCACCACCGGACGGACCGCGGAGGCCAGGATGAGCGCGATCAGAAGCGCCATCACCACCACTTTGATGGCCAGCAATCCGTACAGCAACAACGCGATTACGGTAATCAGGATCAGAAACTGAAGTCCGCGCATGGCAGCTCTGCCCAAGCCGTCCGACCAGGGACTGGAACGCTTGAAACCGGTGGAGGTGCTCATGGTTTTGAGACTACGCCCGGGTCACTGGAGATTGCCTGGGCAACCACCGATTGGATGGTCAATGCAGGCTGGGTGCTCACTGGCGGTTCAAGTGGCCCAGGACGGCCATGAAATCCTGGACGTCAGCTGCAGTCTGCAGACGGGCCCGGGTTTGATCGTTGTCCACCAGGGTGATCAACTGGCGCATGGCCTGGATGTGCTGGGTGCTGTCCGCTGAGGCGAGTGCGGCAATCAAGGTGACGGGGTCGTTGAGTTCATTGCCGAACTTCACTGGCTTTCTCAGCCGCACCCACGCCATGCCGGTGCGTTGAACCAGCCCAGGTGCTTGCGCGTGGGCAAAAGCGAATCCTGGTGCAATCACAATGTACGGGCCGTGTTCATCCACGTTCTTCATCATGGCGTCCGTGTACGCGGGCGATCCCACACCGGCATTGATCAGAAGCTTGCCGGCCACACGAATCGCGGATCGCCAGTTGCGCGCGCGGGCGTTGAGGCAAATGGAATCCGGCGTGACGAGTTCATGCAACTGGGCCATACGTACACATTAAGTGAGACCTTCATGCTTCGGGTGGTTGCCATCCTGATTCGTTGACCTCCCTGCGCAAAACCTCAGGTCACACGTAGGGTGAATGGGGTGAACCCTCAAGATTCAGCTGATCCAGACCGCGGCAGAAGGTCCCCCACGGGGACCGAAGACCGCGTCCGGGATGTGCTCGTGGTCGGCTCCCTGACGGCCTGCCTGATCACCTTGTTGTTCTTTGTCATGTTCTTGGTCAGCGCAGAGATGACCGTGACGTACACCTGGGGCTTGTTGCTGTTGCCCGTGCTGGGTGGTTACGGCGTGACAGCGGGGGCGTTGTTCTACGAATTCGCCATTGAACGGATGAATCGCGGTTTGGTGATCGCCCTGTGCGCACTGGGTGTGATCGTGTTCAGCGCGGGTATGGCACTGATCTTTGAGTACGGAAACTCTCGCCCGATCGGTGAGGCTCCGCTGTGGTGGATGTTGACAATGGCCATAGGTTTGGGAGCGCTGAGCGTGGTCTTGAACGCGGTCCTGCCGCGACGTCGTCGGCTGTCACGACGGCTCTGACCGCGTAACATTCGCCGTCAAACATCTCAGGTTGCTCACGGTGTGCAAGAAAACTTGGGGGCTGTGGAACGCAGTCGTAGCGTCTGAACCACGTGGCGCTCCCAGTCTCAGGGGGCGCGATCCAAAGGCACAGGGGAAGTCGTGGCGCGCAAACTGTTCTCAGAAATCTCACCACTGACCTACAAGATTTCGCTTGTACCGCAGCAAGTTCAACGCAATGTTCAGGACCGGGTCTCACGGGCTGTGTTCACCAAAGAACATCAGGGCCAGGATCTTCCGGTGAAGATTTACGGGCCCTTCACAGATGAGCATGGGTAGCGGTGTGCGCGTGGGCGTC
>NZ_JROX01000290.1:0-310 GCF_000800955.1 Kocuria sp. ZOR0020 | reverse complement strand
CTTTAGTATATAATAACAAAAAAGACTTGAAAAGTCAAGCCTTAAATATTATTAAGCAATAAAATGTGAATTAATAACCAAATACACCATAAAAAAGCAACAAATAAATAAATACTTTCGCCTGTAAAGCCTAAATATCCATTTAGAACTATTAGAATAATATCAAAAACAATCTGTAATATAAATCCAATTTTCATCTCTTCTCCTTTTCTTATACCATAGTATCAAATTATTTTACATTTGTCAAGGCTTAATTCCATTTCGTTCTTTTATGAATTTGTTTATACTATCTTGATTTAATCGTTTAGAT
>NZ_JROX01000289.1:0-5588 GCF_000800955.1 Kocuria sp. ZOR0020 | reverse complement strand
CCCTTGTCCTTGGCGGACACGTGCACGATGCCGTTCGCGTCGATGTCGAAGGTGACCTCGATCTGCGGCACACCGCGCGGGGCCGGTGCGATACCGGTCAGCTCGAAGGTGCCCAGGTTCTTGTTGTCCCGGGTGAACTCGCGCTCGCCCTGGAAGACCTGGATGGACACGGACGGCTGGTTGTCCTCGGCGGTGGTGTAGACCTGCGACCGCTTGGTGGGGATCGCGGTGTTGCGCTCGATCAGCTTGTTCATCACGCCACCCTTGGTCTCGATGCCCAGGGACAGCGGAGTCACGTCAATCAGCAGGACGTCCTTGCGGTCGCCCTTGAGCACACCGGCCTGGATGGCGGCACCGATGGCCACGACCTCGTCCGGGTTCACGCCCTTGTTCGGCTCCTTGCCACCGGAGAGCTTCTTGACCTCTTCCACCACGGCCGGCATGCGGGTGGAACCGCCCACGAGCACGACGTGGTCGATGTCGGAGAGCTTGATGCCGGCTTCCTTGATGACGTCCTCGAACGGCTTCTTGGTCCGGGCCAGCAGGTCGCTGGTCAGGTCCTCGAACTTGGCGCGGGACAGGGTCTCGTCCAGGTGGACGGGACCCTCCGGGGTCACAGAGAGGTACTGCAGGGAGATGTTGGTCGAGGAGGCCGAGGAGAGTTCCTTCTTGGCCTGCTCGGCGGTCTCCTTGAGACGCTGCAGGGCGATCTTGTCCTTGGACAGGTCCGCACCGGTCTTGGACTTGACCTGTTCGAGCAGCCAGTCGACGATCCGCTGGTCCCAGTCGTCACCGCCCAGTCGGTTGTCACCGGCGGTGGCGCGCACCTGAATGGTGGAGAAGTCGTCCTCGTCCTTGCCGACTTCCAGCAGGGAGACGTCGAAGGTGCCGCCACCGAGGTCGAAGACCAGGATGAGCTCGTCCTCCTTGCCCTTCTCCAGGCCGTAAGCCAGGGCCGCCGCGGTGGGCTCGTTGACGATGCGCAGGACGTTGAGGCCCGCGATCTCACCGGCCTCCTTGGTCGCCTGACGCTCGGCGTCGTTGAAGTACGCCGGGACGGTGATCACGGCGTCCGTGACCTTGTCGCCCAGGTAGGACTCCGCGTCAGCCTTCAGCTTCATGAGCGTGCGGGCCGAGATCTCCTGCGGGGTGTACTTCTTGCCGTCGATCTCCTGGGTCCAGTTGGTACCCATGTGGCGCTTGACGGATGCAATGGTGCGGTCAACGTTGGTCACGGCCTGACGCTTGGCGGTGGCACCCACCAGGGTTTCACCGTCCTTGGAGAAGGCCACCACCGACGGGGTGGTGCGTGCGCCTTCAGCGTTGGCGATCACAACGGGTTCGCCACCCTCCAGCACGGCAACGCAGGAGTTGGTGGTACCGAGGTCGATTCCTACTGCACGGGACATGCCCATACCTCCTCTGCCCGTAACGGGCGATTCATGTGTGCAACCGGGGCGACTGTGCGCTCCGGAGGTCTCAAATTCTTGAGTTGTCCTGACTCAAGAATAGACCTCCTGGCTCAGCTGTCAATAAAGTTGAGTCAGTTCATGTCAAGTTTGGCCTGTGTTCTCCGTCACTTCGGGTTGCCGCCCCATTTTTTGTCAGCAAGCTGCACAAATAGGCTGGAGTTCCCTGCCCCCCAGCACCCGTGAGGCCCACATGAAGCGCCCCCTCCTGACCACGTGCACCGTGACCCTGAGCCTTGTCCTGGCATCCTGCGGCACCGGTGGATCCCAGAACACCGATGTCCAGTTCACGGATGACACCGGTGAGGTGACCGTTCTGACCGATCCCGGTCAGAACGCAACGCAGACCTCCGTTGCTGCCAGCAACCTGGCCTTCACGCGCGCCCAGACCGTGGTGGTCTCCTCTCCGGAGTCCGTCTCCGATGCGGGGAAGGTGGCGCAGGAACTACAGGTGCCGCTACTGATCAGCGGTGACGACGACGCCCTGGGCCAGGAACTTGACCGTCTCCAGGCTCAGACGGTGATCGTTGCCCAGGGTGAGTCCGTCCCGGAGATCGGGGACCGCGACGTGGTGGAAGTGCAGGCCGACTCCCAGGTGGATCAACTGGATCTGCCGGAGGTGAGCGTGGCGCAGGAGGCGAGCACCGGCGTCGTGCTGTTTGATCCTCGAGCCCAGGACACGGACGGGGAGGCAGCGGCAGCAACTGAAGCTGCTGTGGCCACCGTCAACGCAGCCGGCGGCACGGCGGTGGAGGTCCCGGGTGGCAATCCCCGCGTCAGTGGGGATTCCGTGGAGGTGGCCCGTAGCGCCGATGACCACAACATCCTGGCCCTGGGTGAGAGCTTCGGAAGTTCCCAGGACGTAGAATCCCGCATGCAAGCCGCCCAGGACACCACGGCCGAGTTGCCCGGAGGCGGTCAACTGGCCTTTCCCGGACGGCGCATGATCGCCGTGTACGGCTCCCCCGGAACCTCAGCACTTGGAGTCCTGGGTGAGCAGGACGTGGATGCCACCATCGAACTGGTGCAGGAGATGGCCCGCGAATACCAGCCGTACAGTGACGAGCAGGTGATCCCGGCGTTCGAGATCATCACCACCATTGCCTCCGCCGAACCCGGAGCCGACGGCAACTACACCAACGAGTTGGACCCGGAAACCCTGCGTCCCTGGATCGATGCCGCCGGGGAAGCCGGTGTGTACGTGGTCCTGGACCTGCAGCCGGGCCGAGTGGACTTCTTGTCCCAGGCCCAGCGGTATGAGGACCTGCTGCGGGAACCTCACGTGGGCCTGGCACTGGACCCGGAGTGGCGCCTGGAGGACGGTCAGCGCCACATGGAACAGATCGGCTCCGTGAGTGCTGAGGAGATCAACCAGGTCTCCGACTGGCTGGCCCAGCTCACCGCTGAGAACAACCTGCCTCAGAAGGTGCTGATCCTCCACCAATTCAAGTTGGCCATGATCACGGACCGGGAGCAGATCAACACCGCCCACGACGAGCTGGCCATTACGCTGCACGCTGACGGCCACGGGAGTCCGGAGCTGAAGATGGCCACCTGGGAGGCCCTGCAGAACGGGTTGCCGGAGGGCATCTGGATGGCGTGGAAGAACTTCTATGACGAGGACACTCCCGTGTTCAGCCCGGAAGAGACCTACGACGTCGACCCCAAGCCTTGGTTCGTCAGCTACCAGTGAGCCCACGGTCGGGTTGCCAAATCGTTACGCCGTGCAAGCCGTGCAGGCCCGGAACTCGGGCTTGCACGGCTCACGGGCAGATACGGAACGCCTAAACTGAAGGGCATGTACCGAATCGCCACCGTGTGCACCGGCAACATCTGCCGATCACCCATGGCCGAGGTGGCTCTACGCCGCGCGTTCCAGAACGCGAAGCTGGCAGACCACGTTGCCGTTGACTCCGCCGGGATCTCCGACGAAGAACTGGGCAACCCGATCGATCCCCGCGCCCAGCGCCTCCTGGAACGCGTTGGACTGGATCCCCACGGCCACAGTGCACAGACTTTTGATACCGAGTGGTTCTCCAACCACGACTTGGTCCTGGCCATGGACGTGCAGCACCACCGGGCCCTCACCTCCATGGCACCGGATGACCAAGCGCGGGCCAAGGTACGCATGTACCGCTCCTTTGACCCCGCCGTGGCCGCAGAAGCGATCGAGAGCCAGGGCATTGCGGATCCTTGGTACGGCGACGCCGCGGGATTCGAGGACACCTGGGAGATGATCTCCGAGGCCCTGCCCGGAATCGTGGGCCATGTTCGGGACCAACTCGACCGGGGCAACCCAACGGGTTCGGAGGACTGAGGCGTGCAGGACGTCGAGCTTCAGATGGACCCCAGCATTGCCGAGCGCAACCCATCGGGTCTTGCCCTGGTGCACCAGTTGGAAGATCCCGTCCGCAAACCGCATCTGATCGGCATTGACGGGCGCTCCGGGGCCGGCAAGACCAGCTTGGCCCAGCAGCTCTCCGAGGTGCTTTCCGTGACCCGGGACGTGGTGACCTTCCACCTGGAGGACATCTACCCCGGGTGGGACGGGCTGGCCCATGGCATAGAGATCTACAACGACTCCATCTTGGCCTGCCTGCGCGAGGAGCAGGACGCCTACTGGACCGCATGGGACTGGCTGGCTGACTCCCCCGGAGGTCCCAGACTGACCCGGTGCGCTGAAATCGTGATCCTGGAAGGTGTGGGCGCGTGCAACTGGGTGGCCAGGGAAGTCCTGGACGTCTCCGTGTGGGTGGAGCTTCCGGAGAGCCAGCGCCGCACCCGAGCTCTGAGCCGCGACGGCAACACCTACCAGGTGTTCTGGGAGCGCTGGGCGCAACAGGAGTCCCAGTACCTGGAAGCTGATCCCGTGTGGGAGAGCGCAGACATCATCCAACCGGGCCCCACGGCCTGAGGGCAGTGCGCAGCACCGATCTGGCCCCCGGCCCAGGGCAACCACCACGTTGATCCCTGTGGCAAGACGGTCATTGCCAGATGAAACGTTGGGCCCCAGTCACCGCTGAAATGCTCACGGCACCCAAGCCCAACACAACGGTCAGTGCCAGCAGCACGGCATCAGCGTGAGTGCGCCGAATGGGCCGGGCCCAGGTGCGGTGCTTGGCAGCCACCACAGAGCCGAAACCACGGACCTCCATGGTCACCGCCAGCCGCGTGGCACGGCGCAAGGACTGCACCAGCAGCCCGAAACCGCGTCCCCACAGCTCCTGAAGCATCATGCGAGGGTTCCGGGAGGCACCTGCGCCCCGAGCTCGCCTGGCCGTCACCAGGACGTGCCACTGGCGGATCATGACGGTCATCAGCCGCAATCCCACCAGGGCAGCAATCACGAACCTGGCAGGGAGTTTTGCCGTCCTGGCCAAACCGTCGGCCAGGTCCGTGGGGTCTGTGGTCAGCAACAACACCAGCCCCGGCAGCGCCAGGGCCAGACCGCGCAGCGCGATGGCGGCTCCGACCGCCAAGGAACCTTCCGAGATCTCCACAGGGCCCGCATGGAGCAAGGTGGCCCCTGAGTTCTCCGCCAGCAGTGCCGTGCCCCACCCGGAGAGCAAGGCCGCCACCACAATGGGCCAGGCCACCGCCAGAAGCCGCAACGGACGCTGTCCGGCAACGCTGAGAGTCACCAGCTCCCCCACCAGGATCACACCGGAGGTCACGGGATCCGCAGAGATGACCAGCGGGATGGTCAGCAACAGGGCGCACACCAGCTTGGTCAGGGCATCGCGGCCTGCCAGCCAACCCCGCAACTGCACCGCGGGAGTCTCGGCGGGGGTGTCGGCCTGCGCAACGGCTGCCACCGGGTGTACCTGAAGTTCTGTGGCGTTCAAGGCCTGGATCAGGTCCCGGTCGTGGGTCACCACCACCACGGCCCGCCCGGCCGCCACTTGATCGGCCAGCAACGTCACCACGGCCCACCATGTGCGGGCATCCTGACCGAACGTGGGTTCATCCAACACCAGCACATCTGGGGCCGCCGCCATCACCGTTCCCACGGACAGCCGCCGCTTCTGTCCACCGGAGAGCGTGAACGGGTTGGCGTCGGCCACCTCGGTCAGCTCCAACCGCTCCAGCAATCCGTCCACCGTGGCCTGGATCCGCTCC
>NZ_JROX01000288.1:0-495 GCF_000800955.1 Kocuria sp. ZOR0020 | reverse complement strand
CTTGACCAGCACCGCCTTGCACGTTAAATGTGTTATAAGTTCTATTATCGCTTGATACGCTATTCGTGCTCAAACCGTAACCGCTAGAAGATAAATTAACATCTGTTAAGCCTACTACCATAGAACCTTTGAACATTCCGCCAAGTTTACCTGCAATACCATTAATTGATCCTGATACTTTTTCAATCGTACCTGTGACGCCACCTAGAACGCTGTCTATCGTATGCTTGATTCCTCCAAATAGTCCACTAAAGAAACTACCAAGCCCATTAAATACTCCTGTTATTGCGTTGTAAGCATTAGAAGCGAAACCACCAAAAGCGCTGAACACTCCATTAACTGCATTTTTAGCACCATTGAATACTCCGCTAAAGAAACTACCGACTCCGCTAAATACACCTGAAATTCTTGACCAAGCGTTTGAAGCAAAGTTACCTATGGCACTAAATACTCCACTAACGACACTACGAACAGAGTTGAATATGCCACTAAAGA
>NZ_JROX01000287.1:0-4409 GCF_000800955.1 Kocuria sp. ZOR0020 | reverse complement strand
CGGCCGTGGCGCAAGACCCCTACCCATGCTCATCTGTGAAGGGCCGGTTTCGGCGTCGCCGCCGGTCTTCTCCTTGGGGGCGAATCTCTCGAAGTAGAAGTTGGCGGGCTGAACCCCTTCAGCATCCAGCCAGGAGGAAACCGCGTTGACCATGGGTGGCGGCCCGCACAGGTAGATGTCGACGTCGCCGTCGTTGAGCTGTTCCGGGGCGATGATCTGGGTGACGTAGCCCGTGTGAGGCGCGGAGGTGCCTTCTTCAGAGGCGATGAGGTCCCAGGTGAACTGGCTCAGGCGGGACTCGTAGTCCTTGAGCCAGTCCAGTCCCACGATGTCAGCTTCACGGGTCACGCCGTAGATCAGGTGCACGGGTTGACCGGGATCCTTCTCCGCGAGCTTTTCCAGGATGGAGGTCAACGGTGCCAGGCCGGTGCCACCGGCCAGCAGAAGCAGGGGTCGCTTGGGTTCACGCAGGAAGAACGAACCGTAGGGTCCGGAGAACTCGATGGCGTCACCGACTGCCGCACGATCGCGCAGGTACTCGGACATGGCCCCCTGCGGGGTGATGCGCACCATGAAGGAGGCATCGTCAGCGTTGGGTCCACTGGACATGGAGTACGAGCGCACGTCCTGGGTGCCGGGAACCTTGATGTTCACGTACTGGCCGGGCAAGAAGGCCAGGTCCTCACGGTGGTCTACGTCCAGCGTGAAGGAAATGGTGGACTCGGAGTGCTTGTCCAAGGCCTTGATGGTGGAGGTGAAGGAGGCGGCAGAGGTCTTGGCTGCCTCCGAGGTTCCGGGAATGTTGATGGACATGTCCGATTCCGGCAGGGCCTGGCAGGTCAGCAGGTAGCCCTTGTCCAGCTCGTCCTCGGTCATGGCGTCATCCACAAAGTCTCCCGGATCAAAGGAGCCGGAATCGCAGAAGGACTTGCATGTACCGCATGCACCGTCACGGCAGTCGGAAGGAATGTTGATCCGGGCCTTGTAGGCCGCGTCCATGATGGTCTCGAAGTCGCCGACGCGAATCACCTTGGTGACGCCGTCTTCAAAGTTCAGTGCTACTTGGTGTGCCATGTCAGTCTCCTGGAGCTTGGTGGAACCGGTTCCGTGCACGCCCGCCCACCAGGAGGTCTGCCTCGGGCAGCAACGTTCTCCGGGCGGGCGAGCGTGTGAATGGGATCGGTCAGATCATGTAGATGTCGATCACCTGGTGGATGTAGTCGTTCTTCAGAACGATCTTCTTCTTGGTGATCTGCAGAGCCGGGCCGCTGAGATCGATGTCCACTTCCGCGTAGCCCCAGTAGTACATGCTGGTGTTGTAGCGGAAGTAACCGGTCAGCCAGTTGTAGCGGACGTGCACCACGTCCCCGTCACGTCCCAGAACCTCGATGTCCGTGAGGTTGTGGTTGTGCCGCGGTTCCGGCAGGGAGGTGGCTGAGGAGCGGTCGGTCTTGATGCGGAACACCCGGTCCTCCAGGCCACCCCGGTTGGGGTAGTAGATCACAGAGATCTCGGTCTGGGGATCGGAGACCAGGGAGTCGTCCACGTCCCAGGACGGCATCCAGTACTCGGCATCCGGGTGATAGCACTCGATCCAGGAGTCAAAGTCGCGGTCATCCAGCAGGCGCGCCTCGCGGTGCAGGAAAGCGCGGACCGTCTCCAGGACCTGAATGTCCTCGATGCTCATCAAGGTGGAGGTCTTCTGCTCTACGGCGG
This sequence comes from Kocuria sp. ZOR0020, assembly GCF_000800955.1. NCBI lineage: Bacteria > Bacillati > Actinomycetota > Actinomycetes > Micrococcales > Micrococcaceae > Kocuria > Kocuria sp. ZOR0020. The sequence continues at coordinate 2,693 of NZ_JROX01000287.1, read as the reverse complement.
TGTCAGTCATGGTGTCGGTTCCTTCGGAGTCAATCTTGGTGAGGTCTCCCTCAGGCAGGACGGATGGATTCAGGCCGTGGTGGTGACGTCGTCGGCAGTGGCAGCTTCTTCGGCCTGCAGCCCCGACTCCATGACCTGGTGCCAGTAGGAGTGCTGGATCGGGTAGAGACCCTCGTCCTCGGTCTTGACACCGGATGCCAGCACCCGGTCCATGCCCAGGGCGGCGGCCTGCTCATCCGGGCCCTTGATTTCGTGCTCCATGCCGCGAGTCATGTCGTTCCACGGTGCTCTGGCGGCCCAGTAGGTCTTGTAGCAGGAGCGGAACTCCTCCAGGTCATCCGGGGTGGCCATGCCGGAGGCGTTGAAGAAGTCCTCGTACTGACGGATGCGGTTGGCGCGGTTGGCTGCAGACTCACCCTTGGGTGCGATGCAGTAGATCTCCACCTCGGTCCTATCCGCGGAGATGGGACGGAACTTGCGGATCTGTGAGGAGAACTGATCCATGATGTAGACGTTCGGGTCCAGGCACAGGTTGCGGGAAATATTGACCATGAAGTTGACCATTTCCTCCCCGTACTTCTCCACCAGTTCCTCACGGCGGTCCCACAAGGGGCGGTCCTGCGGGTTGCCCCACTCCTGCCACAGCAGCAGGTGGCCGTGTTCGAAGGAGTAGAAGCCACCCTTCTGCTTGCCCCACTTGCCGGCGTCCATGGCCTTGGTGGTGTTGGTGGAATCCCCGGATGCGCGACGGGAGGTGGTGGCTGCGTAGTTCCAGTGCACGGAGGTCACGTGGTAGCCGTCTGCGCCGTTCTCCGCCTGGACCTTCCAGTTGCCGTCAAAGGTGTAGGTGGAAGCACCTCGCAGCACCTCCAGGCCGTCGGGGGACTGGTCCACGAGCGAGTCGATCACCTTGGTGGTGTCACCCAGGTGCTCCTCCAGGGGCTTGACGTCCGGGTTCAGGGAGCCAAACAGGAACCCGCGGTAGGACTCGAAACGGGCCACCTTGGTGAGATCGTGCGAGCCCTCCTTGTTGAAGGCCTCCGGGTAGGCGCCGTTGCGGCCGTCCTTGACCTTGAGCAGCTCACCGGAGTTACGGAAGGTCCAGCCGTGGAATGGGCAGGTGAACGTGGTCCGGTTGTCGGTCTTGCGCCGGCACAACATGGCACCGCGGTGGGCACAGGCGTTGATCAGGCAGTTGAGGTTCTCGTCCTTGTCCCGGGTGATCACCACGGGGGAACGGCCGATGTAGGTGGTGTAGTAGTCACCCACGTTGGGGATTTGGGATTCGTGGGCCAGGTAGATCCAGTTGCCCTCGAAGATGTACTTCATCTCCAGCTCGAAGACTTCCTCGTCGGTGAAGATCTCGCGCTTGGCCTTGATCACGCGGTTCTCACGGTCATCGACGACGGCGTCGTTCAGGACATCGCGCAGGTGCGTGAAGTTCTCGGTCATGTCTGCCCCCTGGGTCAAGGTTCTTCGGCTGGTGGTCACCCAGGGGAGCCCCTGGGTGACCGTTGCCCGTTGAGAGACCAGTCTGGAAGGGTGTGATCCCAGGCACATCAGGCGAATACCTAGTGGGTACCCAGGGGGTACCGGGAGGGGTGTTTGAGCATAAATGCAGCGCGATTGATATTTGTCCCATGGGCAATGTGGCTCGTACGCTCGATGTAGTCCGCATCACATTTAATCCGACGAATCCGAGCCCTGCGTGGCTCCGTAGCAACCATGACGTGGAGGACGACATGAGCGAGTCCAGCACTGACACTCGGCATGAAGACGAAGACGCTGCCGTCGAGGCCGGCACTCTGGCCACCCAACGTTTCAACGAATCCGGGAAGCTGCACAGCATGGAGGTCTCCAAGGAGCGAGTCTCCGCCATTGCCGGGGAAGTGATCCAGGCGATCAACGACGTCGCCGTGAAGCACAGCGTCACCTATGACGAGTACAACGCCCTCAAGGCCTGGCTGATCAAGGTCGGCACCGACGGCGAGTGGCCGCTGTTCCTGGATGTTTGGCTGGAGCACACCATTGAGGACATCAACTCCGTTGAGCGTCCCGGCGCCGTGGGCACCATCGAGGGTCCGTACTACGTTCCCAACGCACCGGAGATGTCCACCCCGGCCACCCTGGAGATGCGCGAAGACGAGGCGGGCACCCCGCTGAAGTTCACGGGCTCCTTCAAGGACACCTCCGGTGAGCCGCTGAAGGACGCCGTGATCGAGATCTGGCACGCCGACGCCTTGGGTTTCTACTCCCAGTACGCGCCCGAGCTGCCCAAGTGGCTCTTCCGCGGCGTGGTCCTGGCGGATGAAGACGGCAACTTTGAGATCAACACCATGCGTCCGGCGCCCTACATGATCCCGACCGACGGCGCGTGCGGCCAGCTGATCGAGGCTGCCGGCTGGCATGCATGGCGTCCGGCTCACATCCACATCAAGGTGCATGCGCCCGGGTACCAGCTGGTCACCCAGCAGCTCTACTTCCCGGGGGACCCGCACAACGAGGACGACATCGCCTCGGCCGTGAAGCCGGAGTTGATGCTGGATCCCAATCCGCGTACGGACGGTGGAGAGGGCGAAGAAGCCCACTACGACTACGTCCTGGCTCGCGAAGGGGAAACCCGCTGACTCCAGGCTGCAGCCAGTCAGTGCAGTGAGGATTGATTCTCTCCGCAACAGGTGGGGCTCATCACT
>NZ_JROX01000286.1:0-5223 GCF_000800955.1 Kocuria sp. ZOR0020 | reverse complement strand
CCTGTTGCCGGGGCTGGCTGCCACCTCCGCTGCCACGCTGGTCTCGGATGCACACCCGTGGGCGCGTTCCTCAGCGCCTTCGGCGGCCCCGTTGGCTTATGCGGGAGCCAACATGATGCGCGGTTTCTCCCAGGCCAACGTGCTGTTGGTCATTCCGGCTGAGGGCGTCCCGGAAGGTGGGACCGCCGTCGCCGTCCCACTGCCCTGGCTCTGAGGTTCCGGCGGCAGCCCACCGCTCCGGTGAAATCATGGGGCACGTACGTATTCCAGGCTGAAAACGTACCTGCGCCATGATCTCGCGGGTGTGATTCGGCGGGCTCAGGCGGTGCGGACCAGCAGGGAGACCGCGCAGACCACGAAGGTGGAGGCTGCCGCGAGCGCGCAGGTCAGTTCCACCAGGATCCCGATGCCCATGGCCTTGGCAGCCACCCAGGAGGATTCAAGTGCTGCCGGCAGGTTCTTCTGGCGGTAGGTCTCGGAGGCCAGCAGGCCCACGATGAAGCCCACGAACAAGCCCACCACCGGGATCACGAACACACCCACGATCGCACCGATCACTCCGAACAGCAGTGATCGGTTGGGGATCTGGCGTTGTTTGAGGCGGTTGCCGGTGAGGATCCATGAGGCGGACATACCCGCTATCACCAACATTCCACCCAGTGCCAGGGCGATCCAGCCTTCAACTGCCTGCACCACCACGGCCCAGATGATCAGCCCGATCAGAATGGTGATGGAGCCTGGCAGGACCGGCACGATGATTCCGATGGTGCCCACCACAATCAGCATGACGGTGACCATGGTGGCGATGATTTCAGCAGTCATGGGTTCATCTTTGCATCGTTTGCAACACGCTTTGAGCCGCAGAATCGCCAGCGTTCTGGTCGAAAGCGTGTTCTGACGTCACGTCAGATCGCGCAGTGCTGTGGTGGCCGCGTTGTAGCCACCCATCCCGTGCACTCCCCCGCCGGGTGGTGTGGAGGATGAGCACAGGTACACGCCGGGCGCTCCTGTGCGGTACGGGTTGAGTTGAGGTGCCGGCCGGAACACCTGCTGCAAACCGCTCAGCGCACCGCCGCCAATGCTCCCACCCACCAGGTTGGGGTTCATGGCTTCCAGGTACCGGGGACTGTGGTCCACGCGGTGCAGGATTCGCTCCCGCAGCCCCGGTGCAAACCGTTCGATCTGTTGGACCAGCCGGTCCCCCGCAAGATTTGGTTTGCTCTCCGGGCCGCGATACCCGTGGGGTATCTGGGCGTAGGCCCACAGAATGTGGCGTCCTTCCGGTGCCCTGGAGGGGTCGACGGCGGTGGGTTGCGCCGCGATTACAAACGGACGTTCCGGCATGGTCCCCCGTGCAGCCAGGCGTGCTGCCTGATTGATCTCCTTCAAGGTGCCACCCACGTGAACGGTTCCGGCCTGAGTTATCCGGGAGTCGTACCAGGGCACGGGGCCATCCAGTAGAAGATCCACCTTGTGCACCGCCGTTCCGTAACTCCAGCGGCTCAACGACTTCCGGTACCGGGCGGGCAGTTTCAACCCACGCATGCACAACACCTGACGCGGGGTGAGGTCCAGCATCAAGACTTCGGGTTCCCCCAGTTCGCGCGTATCTGTGACCAGTCGCCCCGTTTCAATCCGTCCGCCGTGCGCCGTCAGATCGGCCACCAATGCCTCCACGATCGCCTGGGTGCCGCCCTTGGCAACCGGCCACCCATTGGACATGCCCAGCAGGTTGAACAGCACGGCGAATGCACCGGTCAGAGGTGCTGACATGGGAAAACTTGCGTGGGCTGCGGATCCTGCCAGCAACCCTTTGGCCTGCTCGGTGGAGAACAAACGTGCCAGCATGGAGGCCGGCCAGGGTGCACGCAGGCCGAATCCAGCCATGGCCGCTGGGTGATCTGGCCACTGCAACAGCGGCCCCAACGCGCCGCTCAAGATCTGGGGAAGATGGTTCAGAGGACCGTTGTGCAGGGCCCGCCAGGCTGCGGCGTCGTTGTGGGTGGCATGGCGCAGACCCTCGGTGGTGTTGTCCAAGCCCTGCAAGAGCAGCCCCGGCGCCTGACCCTCCAGCGGGTGAGCGGCAGCAACCTCCGGCGTGAGCCATTCAAGGCCCTTCTCCTGGAGTCCCAGCGCTGCAAAAGCGGGCGAGGCCGCCCCGAACGGGTGACATGCCGCCCCCAGATCCACGGTGGTGCCAGGCCCCAACACATCAGCGGACCGGGCCGCACCACCTACGGTGGGCTGCGCTTCCGCCACCGTGACATCCATCCCGGCCCGCGCCAGGACGCAGGCAGCGGTCAACCCGTTGGGGCCCGATCCGACCACCACTGCACGCGCGTTCATACTCACCTTCGTTCAAGCCTTTGTGCTGCATTGTGTCTCCCGCATTGAGGTGTGACATGCAACACTTTGCTAGGTTCTACTTTCCGCACCAAGGACCTCATCCTGTCCCAGCAGCGCCAGCCCCGTGAGGAGATCCCGTGAGCAGCACCAACTCTGCCCCACCCTCCCCGTCATCGGACTCGGATTCCGTGTTCAATGCCTCCCCGGAGACCACGCAGGAGCGTCAGCAGCGCCTGCTCTCGCGCCTCAAAGAGTCCTTGACGCGCCCCGAGCCGGAAACCCGTCAGGGTCTGGACAAGGTGGTCTTTTTTGTGGCCGGCGCCTTGGCCATCGCCTTTGTGTCCTGGGGGTTCATCAGCCCCCATAGCCTTGGTGAGATTTCCTCGCAGGCACTGGCCTGGACCATGGAGAACTTCGGTTGGCTGTTTGTGGTGGCTGCCTCCGTGTTTGTGGCCTTTGTGGTGTTCGTGGCGCTCTCCCGGTTCGGTCGGATCCCGTTGGGCCGCGACGGTGAGGCGCCCGAGTTCCGCACCAGTTCCTGGATCGCCATGATGTTTGCCACCGGCATGGGCATCGGCCTGATGTTCTACGGCGTGGGTGAGCCCCTGTGGTTCTACATGTCACCCCCGCCGGGCACGGTGGATGCCCAGTCCGTGGAGGCTGCTGCCACCGCCATGGGCACCACCTTGTTCCACTGGACGCTGTACCCGTGGGCCATGTACGCACTGGTGGGCCTGGGCATGGCCTACGGTACGTTCCGCCTGGGCCGTTCACAGTTGTTCTCCTCCATGTTCACCTCGCTGTTCGGTTACAAAGCCGTCAACGGTGTTGGCGGGCGGATCATCAACATCCTGGCCATTGCGGCCACCCTCTTTGGTTCGGCCTGTTCACTGGGTCTGGGCGCGTTGCAGATCGGTGGCGGTCTGCAGGCAACCGGCATGTTTGAGCAGATGACCTCCCCCATCCTGGTGGGCATCATCGCCATCCTCACCGCAGGCTTTGTGGCCTCCGCCGTCTCTGGTGTGGCCCGCGGCATTCAGTGGCTGTCCAACATCAACATGGTCCTGGCCCTGCTCCTGGCCCTGATCGTGTTCATCGGTGGCCCCACGCTGTTCATCCTGAACGTCATCCCGTCGGCCATCGGCAACTTCATCTCCGAGCTGCCGGGCATGGCCTCCCGCACCTCGGCGGTTGGCGATGAAGCCGTGGCCACGTGGCTGTCCTCCTGGACCATCTTCTACTGGGCCTGGTGGATCTCCTGGACGCCTTTTGTGGGCATGTTCATCGCCCGAATCTCCCGCGGGCGCACCGTCCGCCAGTTCATTGCCGGTGTGATATTTGTGCCCTCCGTGGTGTCTCTGTTGTGGTTCGCAATTTTTGGTGGCGGCGCCATCGGCTTGCAGGAACGCGCCGAGCGGGCCGGGGACACCGGCGCCATGCTGGCTCAGCAGACCGCAGAAGGTCCGGATCTGAACTTTGACCTGGTGCTCTTTGACCTCCTGAATGCCCTTCCCGTACCGCAGATCGTGACCATCATTCTGATGGTGCTGGCCGTGCTGCTGGTGGCGATCTTCTTCATCACCGGTGCGGACTCCGCCTCCATCGTGATGGGCGGGATTTCTGAGAACGGATCCGTGGAACCGTCCAAGGGCTCCGTGATCTTCTGGGGTGTGGCCACGGGTGCTGTTGCTGCCGCCATGCTGCTGGCCGGCGGCTCGGACCCCAGTGAGGCCTTGAGCGGGTTGCAGAACATCACGATTGTGGCCGCCGTGCCGTTCGTCGTCGTGATGTTGCTGTTGTGCGTGGCCATCTACAAGGACGTGAGCAGCGATCCTCTGGTGCTGCGTCACCAGCTGGCCAGCCAGGTGCTGGTGGATTCGGTGACCACCGCCACCACCAGCATTGACGGTGAGCAGGTGGAGACCGTTGAGCTGCAGACCGCCACGGTCAAGACCGGCCAGATCCCGATTGTCCAGGCCAACCAGGACGGTGTGCGGATCACCAGCCGCACCCTGGGTGTACGCGGTTCAGCCCCGTACGAACACCGGCAGAAGCTTGACGACGACGCCACCTGAGGCCGTTCACCCAGCGAAAAGTAGATCATCCCGGTCAGTTCCGGCCAGCTTCATGGCCTACGCTGACCGGGATGTCTGCATCCTCAGCCAAAAAACCCCAGAACTCCAAGGGCCGCAAGCCTGCGGGGCCCCAGGGGTCCAAGAAGTCCTCGGCCCGTCGTGGCGGCACCAAACGCTCGCCAGCGGCCAAGGGCGCTGCCTCGGGCCAGCTGGGCACCCAGACCCTCAAGGACAACTGGATCGCGCTCACCGCGGTGGGACTGCTGACGGTGGGCGCCATTGGCGCGGTGGCCCAGAACATGTCCCCCACCTGCGCCGACCGAAACGGTGTGATACCGGAACAGTGGGCCGACGACGTCGTGGCTGCCGCTGAAGTCTCCGGTTTCTCCCCGTCCGTGGTGGCCGCTCAGATCCAGACGGAGAGCAACTGGAATCCTGATGCCGAGAGCCCCGTGGGGGCCCGTGGTCTGGCGCAGTTCATGCCGGAGACGTGGGACATCTACGGTCAGGGTGACATTGCGGACCCGGAGGCCTCCATCCAGGCACAGGGTTACTACCTGCGGGATCTTCGAAACATGATGGCCGGGCTGGAACCTGCCAATGAACAAGAAGAACTGGACCTGGTACTGGCCTCCTACAACGCCGGGCCCACCGTGGTCCTGGAAGAGGGCGGGATCCCCAACTTCCAGGAGACGGAGAACTACGTCTCCCAGATCAATGAACTGGCAGCCACCCGCTACGCCAACGTGTGTTCAGCGGACTGAGCGCAACGGCTCAACGCACGGCCAGTGGCGGGGTGCAC
>NZ_JROX01000285.1:0-2001 GCF_000800955.1 Kocuria sp. ZOR0020 | reverse complement strand
GGATCCTGCGGGCGCTGGAGGCGATCCGGGCCGGCAGGTTCACGAGCCGGGTCCGGATGGTGCCGGTCCGGGCCCGGGTGAACTCTCCGGCGGCGAGGGTCCCGGCGGTGCGGGTGAGGTTGTAGGCCATCACCGCGCAGACCAGCCAGGCACTGTTGGCCCCGAAATGTCCGGAGGGCAGGTGTGCCAGAGCACTGTCTTTCAAGTCGGCGTTGACCTGCTCGATGAGCGCATGGCCCCGGTGGGTCTGGTCCGCGGTCACCGTGTCCAGCACCTCCGGGTCGGTGGTGGTGAAGAAGGCGTGGAAGCGGTGGGTGTCGAACAGTGTCGGCTGGTTGGTGTCCTGGGGGTTCAGCTCGGGGATGCGGCGCACCACCAGTCGACCGGGGACCCGTTCGGCTTTCTTCTTCGAGGTGAACGCGGTGAAGGGAACTTCGGCGACCTCGGCTTTGGAGGTCCAGGTGCCGGTGGTCTCATCGTAGATCGCCTCGGGATATTCGATGCCGGTCCACGCTTTCTCGTCGATGCCGACGATGGCGGCCTTGACGGCCTTGTCCATCTTCACGGTCACCGACACCTCCGCCCCGGCGGTGAGCGCGGCGGCCACGGTGGCATGCCCATAGAAAGCGGAGTCGGCCCGGACCAGCACTCGGGCGCCGGCCGCCGGCACCAATCGCTTGAGGATGGCCAGCGAATCCCCGACCAGCCTCGAGGCCCCGCGCGGGGAGCCGACCGAACCGCGGCGCAGCCGCTGACCCAGGATCACCGGGGCCGCGGTCTCGGTGCTGGCGGTGGCCAACAGGGCGTTGAGCCCACGGACCCCGGAGTACCCGTACCCGGAACCCTGCTTCTGGTAGCCGTGGACCTCGATGATCGTGTCGTCCACATCAACATAAACGAACCCCGGATCCGCACCGGCAGCGCCGGTGCGTCCCAGCAGCGGGGCCCGGCCGGCCAGGTTCACCAGGAACCGGGAGGCGACCGCGTCGAGTTGGCGCACGTGCCCGAAGGTGAACTCACGCAGGAACGAGCCCAGGGTCGAGGGCGCATAGCAGCCGCCGAACACCCGTTTCATCGCCCCGTGGCGCAGCACGGCCATGTCATCGATCGAGTCCGCCCCCGTGCACATCCCGGCCACCAGGGCCGCGACCTTCGCCCCGGCGTTGGCGCCCTTGTCGGTCGGCACGCTCAACCGACCTCCGGCCAGCTGGTGCAGGCCGGCCTGGGCGGCCAGTTCCATCACCGGCACCAGCCCGGCGGACCCGATGAGGTTCGGCTCGTCGAAGGAAACTGACACGGCAGCAGGCGTGTGGGAAACTTGCATCTGCGAGATGCCCTCTCATCGCGGTGGAACGGAACCCTGAACAAGTCCCATTCTTCCCGGTCAGACGGGCATCCCGTCTTTAGTTACGGCCCAGCACCGACGCACTCATCGGTGGATCAAGGCTAAGGCAGGCACCGTTGCACTGTGGACACCGTGAGGCCCTGGGGGTTGTCCACATTCGGAGAATTCAGCTGACGGCTGGCGTTCAAGAGTGGGGACGCTCTCCATATGGCCACTACGTATCCCGTCCCGCAGGCACCCACCGTAAGTTCAACCGGTACACGCCACCTGACCCCGGACTCCATTTTGACCACTGCTCAAGTGCGCAGCCGATGGGGCCGAGCACCGCGTGCCAATGCTGACGGTGTGGATGAAGCCACGGGCCTGCTACGGGTCTCACGTGGCGCCTGGGTGAGCGTTGCACTGTGGGAATCGTTGCCACCGTGGGCAAGGTCCTTGGCCAGGCACTATGCAGTGGACAAGACCTCGCCCCAACCTCCCGTCTTCTGCCTGGCCTCCGCGGCGTTGCTGTGGCGACTTCCCGTCCTGAAGGTTCCGCCCAAGCCGCAAGTGACCTCCGGTAACGGGGGAGGAAGAAGGCGAACCGCGCGGCCCGTGGTTGGCAAGGTGTGGCTGTGGCTTCGTTCGCTTGGTGGCGGGGTTTTTGCAGCGCTCCG
>NZ_JROX01000284.1:0-440 GCF_000800955.1 Kocuria sp. ZOR0020 | reverse complement strand
TGGATCAGTCGGATGTGGAGGTCGACGGCGGTGCCGGCGAGCTGGTGGCTGATGAAGTCGCTGCCGTGATCGACGTAGAGCACGTCCGGTAGGCCGCACATCGGCCAGGCCGGGTCGGCCTTGTGCCAGATCGCCTGCCGCAGCGCCAGCGCGGTGTTCATCGCCGACGGTGCGCCCAAGAAGACGGTATAACCGCAGATCGCTCGGGAGCAGTCATCGAGGATGGTCGTCAACCACGGCCGGGCAGGTTTGCCATCGGTGCCGACTACCAGGATGTCGAGCAACGTGTGATCGGACTGCCACATCGCGTTGGGCCACTCCGCCTGCCGGCGCAGCACCAGCTCGTGCTTGTCGCGGTAGGACGCCGCGCCCTCCAGGGCGAGGGTGACCATGCCCGGGATCCAGGGTCCGCACGATGTCCCACACCACCGAGTAGGAGG
>NZ_JROX01000283.1:0-521 GCF_000800955.1 Kocuria sp. ZOR0020 | reverse complement strand
AGCCACCCAGGAACTTTTCGGCCAGGCCATGGACGCCCACCGGGGTTGGGTGAAGGCGTGCAAGGCGGGACGCGGAATCGACCGCCACCTGCTGGGTCTGCTGAACATGGTCCAGGAGGGGGAGCAGGTTCCAGAATTCCTGACCTCCGACCAGCGCCGGGCGGTCAGCAGCGATTTCCTGTCCACGACGTCGTTGGGTGAGTCCCAGCCGATCTGCCGCTACGCGTTTGCCCCCGCCGCTGCCGACAGCTTGGGGGTGGGATACGTCAGGCACCGCGAACACTACGAGTACGTGATCAATCACCACGCAGCCCAAGCGGATGTGGTGGAACAGTTCGCGCGGAACATCCGTGAGGCGGCGCGAGCCCTCAGTGCCTTCGGCGACGAACTGCAGTGAACCCGCCTGTCAACACCGGTTTGATTCGTGACACCAAGGGTGCTGGCCACCTGTAGCCACATGCGCGGCCCCCGGGGCATTTGCTGGAGAAAAACCCGCAGGTGAATCTGCCGCTTCTGGCCTG
>NZ_JROX01000282.1:0-2947 GCF_000800955.1 Kocuria sp. ZOR0020 | reverse complement strand
GGGGACGCCGGGCCCGTGCCCGCCGGACCGTCCCTGCGGGATCTGCGCGAGGAGCCGGTCGAGGCCCGGCGCACCCTGGACTTCGCCATGGGCATGGGAGGGATGGGCGGGATGATGGGCAGCATGCGCGGGCCCGGGCAGATGATGTCCTTCACGATCGACGGGCAGCAGTTCGACGCCGAGCGCACCGACCAGCGGGTCCGGGTGGGCACCGTGGAGGAGTGGACCCTGGTCAACTCCAGCCCCATGGACCACCCGATGCACCTGCACGTGTGGCCGATGCAGGTCGTGTCCGAGGCAGGCCGCGACGTCCCCGGACCGCGGTGGCAGGACGTGGTCAACATCCCCGCCTTCGGGGAGGTCACGGTCCGGGTGGCCTTCGAGGACTTCGGCGGCCGCACCGTCTACCACTGCCACATCCTCGACCACGAGGACCTCGGCATGATGGGCACCGTGGCGGCCCGCTGAGCACCGTGGGCTCGGCCCACCGACCCTGTCCGAACCACCCCACCGCCGGGGGCGTTCGCCGCCCGGCAGGAAGGACGTGCACCTCCTCATGGACCACGACACGCAGACGCAGCAGAAACTCTCCCTGACCGGTTCCGTCGCCCTCGGGACGGGGGTGATGATCGGCGCGGGCATCTTCGCCCTCGTGGGGCAGGTCGCCGAACTGGCCGGCGGCTGGGTGCCCTGGGCGTTCCTCACCGGCGCCGTGGTCGTGGCGTTCAGCTCCTACTCCTACATCCGCTACTCGGCCACCAACCCGTCCTCCGGCGGGATCGCGATGCTGCTCAAGGCCGCCTACGGCCCGGGGGTTCTCGCCGGGTCCTTCTCCCTGTTCATGTACGTGTCGATGATCCTGGCCGAGTCCCTGCTGGGCCGCACCTTCGCCTCCTACCTGCTGCGCCCCTTCGGCCTGCAGGGCTCCGAGGTGTGGGTGGCGGTACTGGCGGTGGTGGCGATCGTGGCCGCCGCCCTGGTCAACCTGGTGGGCAACCGATGGGTGGAGCGCTCCGCCACGGTGACCGCGGCGCTCAAGATCGTCGGGATCGCCGTGCTGGCGATCGCCGGCATCCTCGCCGCCGGGGTGTCCTCCCTGGGCCGGCTGTTCACCGCCGCCGACCGCACCCCGCCGGAGACGGGATGGCTGGGCTTCCTGGCCGGGACCACCCTGTGCATCCTGGCGTACAAGGGCTTCACCACGATCACCAACCAGGGCGCCGACCTGCAGCAGCCCAAGCGCAACATCGGCCGCTCCATCATGATCTCCCTCGCCCTGTGCACCGTGCTCTACCTGCTGATCACCGTCGCGGTGACCGGCAGCCTGACCGTGCCGCAGATCGTCGAGGCCCGGGACTACGCCCTGGCCGAGGCGGCCGAGCCGATGTTCGGCGCCTGGGGCGTGACGCTGACCGTGGTGATCGCCGTGGTCGCGACCCTGTCGGGGCTCATCGCGAGCCTGTTCTCGGTCTCGAAGCTCTACGACATGCTCCGCGACATGGGCCAGGCCCCCGGGCTGCCGGGGAAGGGGGGCCACCAGTCCCTCTACATCACGGCGGGACTGGCCATCGTCATGGCGGCCTTCTTCGACCTGTCCCAGATCGCCTCCCTCGGCGCCATCCTGTACCTGGCCATGGACATCGCCATCCACCTCGGCATCCTCCGCCACCTCAAGGACGACGTCGGGGCCAAACCGTGGATCCCCTGGGTCGCGATCGCCCTCGACGTCGCGGTGCTCGTGCCGTTCGTGCTGCTGAAATCCCAGTCGGACCCGTTCACCCTGGTGATCACCGCCGTGGTGGCCCTGGTCATCGTCGTGGCGCAGTGGTTCACCGTGCGGCACCGCTCCGACGAGGACGCGCGGCAGGGCGAGCACGAACAGCACTGAGGACCGGTGAGCCGCCCCAGAACCCGGGGACCGGAAGAACAAGAACCAACGACGGAGGTCGATCATGGACGTACTGCTGACAGTTCTGGGGATCGTGGTCATCGTGGCCGGGCTGATGGACATGTTCCACACCCTGTTGCACCCCAGCGGTCAGGGACGTCTGAGCCGGCTGGTGCTCTCCACGGTGTGGAGGGTCTCGAAGGTCACCGGTCACCGGGCCGGCTCCGCGGTGGGGCCGGCGGCGATGGTGGCCGTGGTGCTCCTCTGGGTGGTGCTGCAAGCAGCGGGGTGGGCGCTGATCTACTACCCGCACGTCCCGGGCGGGTTCATGTACTCCTCCGGCATCGACGCGGCCGCCTACCCGGACGCGGTCGAGGCCGTCTACGTCTCCGTGGTGACGCTGTCGACGCTGGGCTACGGGGACGTGGTGGCCACCGACCCGTGGATCCGGGTCGCTTCCCCGTTCGAGGCCTTGACCGGGTTCGCTCTATTGACCGCGGCGCTGACGTGGTTCACGCAGATCTATCCTCCCCTGATGCGGCGCCGGGCGCTGGCCCTGGAAATCAAGGGCCTGGCCGACGCCGACTATGCCGAGACGATCGGGGAGGTCGAGCCGGCCATCGCGTCCCGGGTCCTGGATTCCCTGCAGGCGGATCTCACGAAGATCTCCGTGGACTTCACCCAGCACACCGAGGGCTTCTACTTCCAGGAGAGCAACCCCGACCTGTCCCTGGCCCGCCAGCTGCCGTATGCGCTGCGGCTCCGTGATGCGGCCATGGCCCGGTCCGAACCGGCGGTGCGGCTGAGCGCCCAGCGGCTGTCCTCGGCCCTGAACCAGCTCGGGTCCGAGATCAAGGACGACTTCGTGGGCACCGGGGAGCACCCCGGTGAGGTCTTCGCCGCCTATGCGGCCGAGCACGGCCAGACCACCCGGGTCTGAGTTCGCCCCTCTCGGCGTTGCACACGGGCGGTCCGGGGCGCGGAGGTCGCCGTACCTACATGACCACGGGGCCCTCGAGGGCAGCCCACAGGACACCGGCCAGGACACCCAGCACCAGG
>NZ_JROX01000029.1:0-1344 GCF_000800955.1 Kocuria sp. ZOR0020 | reverse complement strand
GACCAATACCGCTAAAGAATGAAACTATTCCGTCCCATGCACTCTTTAAGAAGTCTACGAAACTACCCCAAACCTTTTTACCTGTTTCGGTTTGAGTGAAGAAGTAAACTAAACCAGCAACAATGGCTGCGATTGCTATGCCAAGAGCCACGAATGGATTCATAGCCATTACAGCATTGAAAGCTCCTTGTATAATTGTACCAGCTTCAACAACCTTATTATATATCTCGACAGCCTTAATGATTCCATCAATAACTTTCAAAGCAACGAATACACTAGCCAAAGCAGCTAAAGCTACTTTTAAAGTATCTATTGCGCTTTTACTTTCACTAATTTTTTGCAGAAAATCAGCTATTTTTTTCGTGACTTCTGAAAATTTACCAGCAAATACAGCTATGCTTTTTGCTACGTTATCTATACTTGTTGCGTTTTTTGTTGTTTCTGTATTTATTCCAATAAATGAATTTATGACATTCCCTATAATAGAAACTATGGAACCAAATGCACTTTTTATGCTATCCCAAGCCTCTAAAAATGCTAAAGTGGCTGCATTTTCTTGCAGTTTTTGAAACAAGTCTTGGAAATACTTAACTACATTTGTTACAGCTTTACCAGCACTTTCGCCCCAGTCAGACATCTGGTCTATTAAGCCACTAATGATAGGTGTTAAAGCGTTCAAAGTAGGCACTAAAGCAATTGACATTGTTTCGTTGAAGCTGTCCCACGCGTCCCCAATAGTTTTGATTCCACCGCCCGAACCTTTAGCCATTTTTTCCATAGCCTTGTTGAGCATATCCATCGAAACAGCGCCTTTTGAAACAGCGTCATTAAAAGAACCGTATTGCTGTAATGAGGGGTTCATTTTCATAACAGTGTCTTTTAAAGAAGAACCAAGAGCTGTGTTGTTATCGGTTAATTGTCCAATATTTTCAGCCGTAACTTTACCAGCTGCCGACATTTGACCGTAAGACTGAACTACACCTTTAAGGTTTTCGCCAGTACCACCAAATGCTTGGTTAGCTTTTACTAATGCTTCTGTTTTACTGACCGCTTTTTTAGCGCTATCGCCTAAACCAATGAACGTTGTTGAAAGTTTTAAAGTATCTTCGGTATTTGCATTTGTATCTTTAGCAAGATTCTGCATAGATTTGCTTACATAGTCAAAGTCTTTTCCATTGCCTTTGAACTTCATTGTATTTTGCAATGAAATCATGGCTTTTTGAGTATCCATTGCGTTAGATACCCAGTCTTTTAAGCCGTTACCGACAGCACTAACAGCACTTGCACCGATTTGTCTGAATGCACCAACAGCAATCTCTCTAAGACCGCTAAAGCGTGACTTCA